>DASPHQ010000258.1:0-5286 GCA_035629595.1 Urbifossiella sp.
GGGACCAGGTGAAGAGCCCCGACCCGGTGCTGACCGCCAACCAGCGGGCCGACGAGCTGCACGACCTGATCGGCACCGCGGGCTCCGCGTTCCTGGGGCTGACGGTGGCGTGCGCCCGCTGCCACGACCACAAGTTCGACCCCATCCCCGCCGAGGATTATTACCGCGTGAAGGCCGTGTTCGCCGGCGTGCAGCACGGCGAGCGGCCGGTCCGGTTGCCGAACGCCCCAGACCCAAAGGTCGAATCCGACCGGCTGATGGTGCAACTGGCCGAGGTCGAATCGAGGTTGGCGGCGCTGGAGCCGCTCGCCGACCCGGCCGCGGTGAAGCCGCGGCGGCTGCCGGTGAGTGCGCTTCTGAACACGGAGCGATTCGCGCCGGTGACCGCGAAGGCCGTGCGCTTCACGGTCGAGGCGACGAACCAGGCCGAGCCGTGCATCGACGAGTTGGAGGTGTTCACCGCCGGGCCGCGATCGCGGAACGTGGCGCTCGGCGTGAAGCCGCGCTCGGGCGGCGATTACCCGAACGGTGGCAGCATCCACAAGCTGGAACACCTCACCGACGGGAAGTACGGCAACGGCCGCAGCTGGATTTCCAACACCGCCGGCCGCGGGTGGGTCGAGGTCGAGTTCGCGGAGCCGGTGCGGATCGACCGCGTCACGTGGGCGCGCGACCGCGAGGGGAAGTACGCCGACCGGACGCCGACTCGCTACCGCGTCGAGGTGTCATTGGATGTCAAGAAATGGCAGGTGGTGGCGTCGTCCGCCGACCGCCTCCCGGTCGGCGACAAGGCTCCCTCTCCGCCGGCGCTCGCCGCCGCGGACCAGTTGGAATGGGCGAACCTGAACCGCCAGCGCACCGACCTGCGGAAGCGGCTGACAGACGCGGCCCGAGGGGCGGTCGCCTACGCGGGTCGGTTCACGGCGCCGGAGGCGGTCCACCGCCTCGGCCGCGGCGACGTGACGCAGAAGCGCGAGGCCGTCGGCCCCGGGGCGCTCACCGAGATCGGCACCCCGCTCGACATCCCCGACGCCGCGTCCGACGTGGAACGCCGCAAGGCGTTCGCCGCGTGGGTGACTAATCCGAAGCACCCGCTGACGGCCCGCGTGGTCGTGAACCGGCTGTGGCACTGGCACTACGGCACCGGCCTCGTGGACACGCCGAGCGACTTCGGCAAGAACGGCGGCCGGCCGTCGCACCCCGAGCTGCTCGACTGGCTCGCCTCGGAACTGGTCGAGAAGGGCTGGTCGCTGAAGCACGTCCACCGGCTCATCGTCACCAGCGACACCTACCGACAGGCGTCGGCCCACCGCCCGGACGCGGCCGCGAAGGACGCCCAGGCCCGTCTGCTGTGGCGCTTCCCGCCGCGCCGCCTCGAAGCGGAGGTGCTGCGCGATTCGATGCTGGCGGTGAGCGGCAAGCTCGACCCGACGATGTACGGCCCCGGGTTCGACCTGTTCGAGCCGAACACGAACTACGTCCGCGTGTACACGCCCAAGACGACGTTCGGCCCGGCCGAGTTCCGCCGCATGGTTTATCAGCACCGCCCGCGGATGCAGCCGGACGACACGTTCGGCGCGTTCGACTGCCCCGACGGCGGGCAAGTCGCGCCGCGGCGGACCGTGTCGATCACACCGCTGCAGGCGCTCAACCTGCTGAACAGTCCGTTCGTGGTGCAGCAGGCCGGGTTCTTCGCCGGGCGTGTGGAGAAGGACGCGGACCCCGTGGTTGGGGCGTTCCGGCTGGCGTTCCAGCGGTCGCCGCGGGCGGAGGAGCTGGCCGCGGCACGCGAGCTGGTGGCGAAGCACGGGCTGCCGGCACTGTGCCGGGCGCTCCTGAACGCGAACGAGTTCGTGTTCGTGGACTGACGGACGGCGTCTCGCTGACGCAATTGGAGCAAGGCGTGGGTTGGGTGGTCCATCTTCGGTGTACGGCCTGCCGACGAGCTTACCCGTTGCGGACGGGTGTTCCTCGGTTCTATGCCGTTCCGTGGCAGTCGCACGATACCCCGGAGTCCGAGTGGATCAACTGCTTCGACCAAGACGGGTGGTGCCACCGTTGCGACCGACCGCGAGCGATTGAAGCGATCCCCAGCCTCGAAGCCGTGGTCCCGGGAGCGAGGGCGCGCTGGAGGGCCGAGCGGACGACACCGCCCCGATGCTTACACTGCGGGGCGGCCGATGTCGAACCACTGGAGGAAGCGTTTCGACACCCTGGCTGTGGGGGGCAGTTGATGCTGGCCGGGACTCCAGAGCATTTTCAGCCCCGCAGAATGCAATGGGTGCCTCCTGATGGGCCACCCGAACGCGGCTGGATTTGGCGGGCTTGGTCTCGCTTGGTCGGCCGATGACGACGTGTCGATCGGCCGTGACAGGAACGAGTTCCTGTTCGTGAATTGACTGAAGAGAGTTGTCCGTCGGAGCCCGGAGCGTGAGCGACGGGCCAGCCCCGCATGTCGGACCGCCGACGGGGAACACCGGGGCAGCTGGCCCGTCGCTCACGCTCCGCGCTCCGACGAACCAGGAAAGCCTATGCCACCCGCCTTCCTCACCGACCGCCGCGCCTTCCTCCGGGACGCCGCCACCGGCGCCGGCGGCGTCGCCCTCGCCGCGCTCCTCGCCGAAGCCGCCGACCCGATCCGCCCCGCGGTCCGGCCCGACGACCCGCTCGCGCCACGGGCGCCGCACTACGCCCCGAAGGCCAAGCGCGTCCTCACAATCTTCTGCTCGGGGGCCGTCAGCCACCTCGACACCTTCGACCACAAGCCGGAACTGATCCGCCGCGACGGTCAGCCGCTGCCGGGGGCCGACCGGCTCGTCACGTTTCAGGGCGAGAACGGCAACCTCGTCAAGCCGCTGTGGACGTTCCGGCCGCGCGGGCAGAGCGGCAAGATGGTGTCGGACCTGCTGCCGAACCTGGCGGCGCTCGCGGACGAGATGTGCTTCGTCCACTCGATGACGGCCCGGAGCAACACCCACGGGCCGGCCGAGAACCAGATGAGCACCGGGTTCACGCTCGACGGCTTCCCCAGCGCCGGGGCGTGGGTCAGCTACGCGCTCGGCAGCGAGTGCCGCGACCTGCCGGCGTTCGTCGCCATCCCCGACCCGCGCGGCGTGCCGCAGGTGGGGCCGAACAATTGGGGCAGCGGCTTCCTCCCCGCCGTGTTCCAGGGGACGCCGTTCGGTGCCGACCGGCCCATCCCGCACCTCGCCCGGCCGGGGTCGATCGCGCCGCAGGCCGACGCCGACACGCGGGCGTTCCTGGAACGGTTGAACGCCGGCCACGCCGCCGCCCGCCCCGGCGACGAGGCGCTCGCGGCGCGGATCGCCAGCTACGAGATGGCCGGCCGGATGCAGCTGCGGGCCGCGGAGGTCGCGGACCTGGCGAAGGAGCCGCAGCGCGTCCACGACGAGTACGGCACCGGCGACGCGAACCGATTCAAGGCCGGGTTCGCCCGCAACTGCCTCCTGGCGCGCCGGCTGCTCGAGCGCGGCGTGCGGTTCGTGCAGCTGTTCAACGGCTCGTACGCGATGGGCGAGGGCGTCGGCAACTGGGACGGGCACAAGACGCTGAAGCCGCAGTACGAGACGCACGCGGCCATCCTCGACAAGCCGTGCGCGGCGCTGCTGACCGACCTGAAGCGGACGGGGTTGCTCGCCGACACGCTGGTGGTGTGGGTGACGGAGTTCGGCCGGATGCCGACGTTCCAGCGCGGCGCGAGTGGTCGCGATCACAACCCGCGCGGCTTTACGGTGTGGCTGGCGGGGGCGGGCGTGAAGCGCGGGTTCAGCCACGGCGCGACCGACGAGTTCGGCTACACCGCAGCCGAGGACCGGGCCACCATCTACGACCTGCACGCGACCGTGCTGCACCTGCTGGGACTGGATCACGAGCGGCTGTCGTTCTACCACAACGGCGTCGAGCGGCGGCTGACCGACGTGCACGGGCACGTCATCCGGCCGATTCTCGCATAGGGTTGGTAGCCGCGGGCTTCAGCCCGCGCCACGTCGGCGGTGTCCGGGGGGCGTGGCTCCCTGGGACTCCGCCACAGGTGGGCGCGGGCTGAAGCCCGCGGCTACCGACCCCGAGCCGGCGGTGTCCGTGGGGCGTGGCTCCCGGGTGCTCCGCCGCAGGTGGGCGCGGGCTGAAGCCCGCGGCTACCGCCGGGTGACCGGCTGCCGGAAGCCGCGCTCCACCAGGTCCATCGGGTCCGTCGAGACCGGCCCGTCGCGCCACAGCCAGCGCATCATCTCGGGCAGGATCGCGCCGCCGAACTTCTGGCCGTGGTTGTTCATGCCCCACGAGTAGTTCACGTCGTACCCCTTCGCCGTCAGCGCCTTCATCAGCCGGACGTTCTGCAGGAACCAGTCCATCCGCTCGTCGTACTGGCCGCCCTTGCGGAGGCCGCGGTTGTCGTTGCGGCCGTCGCACAGGTACACCCGCAGCGGCTTCTTCTCGCTCGCCAGCACCTTGTCCGCGTAGGCGTGACCGCCGCGGAGGTTCACGAAGCTGCCGACGTTCGACAGCACCTTGCGGAACTGGTTCGGCCGCTCCCACGCCACCGTGAACGCCGCTATCGCCCCCGAACTGCTGCCGCCGATGCCGCGCATCTCGGGGTCGTCGGAGATGCTGTAGTCCTTCTTCAGCGCCGGCAGCAACTCCTCGGTGACGACGCGGGCGTACTTGTCGTCGAGCGAGTTGTACTCGGTCGGCCGGTTGGTATCCCTGTCGCCCCAGTTCGATGGCGTCGGCTCCGGCTGGTCGGGGCGGCGGCCGGGGTTGATGAACACGCCGAGCATCACCGGGATTTCGCGGCGGTAGATGAGGTTGTCCATCACGTTCTGCGCCCGCACGTCGCCCTTGTCGTTCTTGAACGCCTGGCCGTCCTGGAACACCATCAGCGCGGCCGGCACCTTCGGGTCGTACTGCGCGGGGACGTAGACCCAGTACGTGTGCTGGGTGCCGGGGTAGACGGTGCAGGGGAGGGTGAACGGCCCCTTGATCTCGCCGTGCGGGACGCCGTCCTGCGGGAGCGAGTCGGGGCCGAGGCGGTACTGCGAGTCCGGGTTCGGGGCCGCGGCCGGCGGCTGTCCGGTCGCGCGGGTGAGTAGCACGCCCGCGGCGAGTCCGAGAACAAGGACGACGGCGGAGCGGAGCGGCTTCGGCATGACGAACCCCCTGTGGAGACGACAGGGAGGTTGTAGGAAAGCCCGGGGACGGCCGTCCCCGGGCTTCGCCACGTCAGCGCGGCACCCACAACGCGGCGTCCGAGAACGCGCCGCTGCC
>DASPHQ010000259.1:0-2459 GCA_035629595.1 Urbifossiella sp.
CGAGATCCTGCGGACGACGCTGGCCGACAACGTGAAGGCCCGCGAGCTGCTGCCGGACGGCACGTACCGGCGGGTGAAGCCGGCCGACGGCGAGACGCCGCTGCGGAGCCAGGTGCGATACCTTGAGCTGGCGGAGCAGGCGGGCCGGCCGCCGCTGGGGACGGTGCCGGTGGACCCGTCGGCGCCGTCGCCGCCGCCGGCCCCGCGCCCCGCGAAGCGGCCGAAGGGGCGCCGCTGAGGCGAGACGGGGGCGTCGGCCCCCAGATTTTGAGCCCGGAGGGCGATGGCGTGTAGCCCGGGGTGCAACCCCGGGCGGCGTCCGCGGTGTTCGGTGTGCGTCGCTCCAACGCGCCACGCCCTCGCCCGCCCGGGGTTGCACCCCGGGCTACACGCCGTCGCCCTCCGGGCTCAACACCCGAGCCAAGAAACCGGGGGCGGACGCCCCGGCTCGCCTGAGATCGCACATGAGCCTCGCCAACGTCCGCGTCGTGCTGGTGCGGCCGCACTACGCCGGCAACCTCGGCTCGGTCGCCCGGGTGATGCGGAACTTCGGCCTCGCCGACCTCGTGCTCGTCGCCCCGTACGCGCTCCCCACCGACCTCGACGCCCGCCGCCTCGCCACCCACGGCCTCCCCGTCCTCGACGCCGCACGCATCGTGCCCGACCTCGGCGACGCGCTCGCCGACTGCGCCCTCACCCTCGCCACGTCGGCGCTCACCGCCGGGGTGGCGCGCCGCGGCATGACGGGCACCGTCGCCGAGCTGATGCCGCGGCTCCTGGAAGCGGCCGCGGACGGGCCGGTCGGGCTGGTGTTCGGGCCGGAGCCGCACGGACTGTCGAACGATGAAATCGGCCGCTGTCAGGGGCTGGTTCACATCCCGGTCGATCCCGAATTCTCGTCGCTGAACCTGGCGCAGGCGGTGGCGATCTGCTGCTACGAGCTGCGGAAGGCGTTCTCGGCCGCGGCGACGGCCTCGAACCCGGCGGACACGCACGCGCCGAATGTGGCGAGCCATGCGGAACAGGAGCGGATGTTCGAGCACCTGCGCGAGGCGTTCACCGCGGTCGGCTACCTGTTCGGCGGGCGGGCTGATTCGCTGATGCACGCGGTGCGGCAGTTCCTCGGCCGGGCGAATCCGACGCCGCAGGAGGTGAAGCTGATGCACGGCCTGGCCCGGCAGCTGCTGTTCGCCGCCGGGAAGGCGCCTCACCGCGGGGAGCCGGACAGCTGAGTGCGCCCTTGTCGCGGCGGCGGCGGGTCGTACCCTATCCAGCCTGTCACCCGACCACGGCGATTGCGGAGTGCGGTCATGGCGAAGCGGATGTCCACCCGGCTGCGGATGGAGCGGCAGCGGGATAACGCGGCGATCAGCCGGACGAAGAACGGCCACCTGAAGCGCAAGAAGGCCGCCACCCGCGACACGCGGATGCTGGCGTTGGTGAAGGCCGGCACGTTCCCGTTCACGCCGGCGGTGCAGAGCTGGATCAGCATCCAGCTCGGCGACCGGTTCAACCGGATCACCGAGGCGCAGGTCCAGGAACTGGTGAAGTAAGCGAGCGGCGAAATAAGCAGGCGAGCCGACCGCCGTGAGGCGGCGGGTGATGGGAACGTCACCCGCCGCCTCACGGCGGTCGGCTCGCCGCTTTTCTACTTCGAGTGCAACTCGCAACGCGCGAACACCCGCGGGAACACCGGCAACCGCCCGAACAGCCGGTGCCAGCCCCAGCCGCGCACCACCGCCGGCCGCGCGCAAAAGTAACACCGCAGCGCCGTCCCGTCGGGCAGCAGAATCGCCCGCTCCCGCCGCGCGATGTGGTGGTCGGCGATGTCCGACCGCGTCACCCCGCGGCGGTCCAGCTCCGCCTCCATCAGGTCGAGCGCGGCCGGCTCCATGCCGGCCCGGTACACGGTCACCCGGTCCAGCAGCTCCTCGGTGTCGGCATCCCGGACGAACGCCGCCACCCGCTTCAGGTCGAGGCCGAGCATCCCTACTTCACCCGGTCCGGGGTCAGCTTGCCGAGACCGTCGAACAGCCGCACCAGGCTCGCCATCAGCTTCTTGAAGTCGCCCTCGTGCAGGCTCTCGTTCGGCGCGTGGGCGTTGCTCGCCGGGTCTTCGATCCCCATCAGCAACGCCGGGGCGCCGCCGAACAGTTCCGACAGCGGGCCGACGAAGCCGATGCTGCCGCCGCAGCCGATAGCGACCGGGTCGCGGCCGAACCCCTCCCGCATCGCCCCGAGCGCCGCCTCGAACGCCGGCCCGTTCGGGTCGGTCATCCACCACGTCACCGGCGGGCCGTGCGGCGTCACCTTCACCTCGACGCCCCACGGGGCGTCCGCCTCCAGGTACGCCTTCAGTTGGGCGACCACCTCGGCCGGCTTCATGTCCGCCACGATGCGGCAGCTCACGATCGCCGACGCCTTCGGGAGGACTTGGTTGGAGGCGCCCTTGATGGTGC
>DASPHQ010000260.1:0-2303 GCA_035629595.1 Urbifossiella sp.
CGATCGACGAGAAGAACCCGGCCGAACTGTGGCGGCACAAGGAGACGCCGGACGTGGTCTCCCCGCTGCGGGTCGGCAACATCGTGTACCTGCTGAACTCCGACAACGGCGGGCTGACCGCCCTCGACGCCAAGTCCGGCAAGCAGCTGTACAAGCAGAACCTGCCGGCGAAGCAGATCTACCGCGGCAACATGGTTCACGCCGACGGGAAGATTCTGGTGATCGGCCGCGAGGGGGTCGGGTTGGTGGTGCAGGCCGGGCCGGAGTTCAAGCTGCTGGCCACGAACGACCTGAAGGAGAAGACGTACGCCTCGCCGGCGGTCGCCAACGGCCGGCTGTACGTCCGCACCTGGGACCACCTGTACTGCTTCGGTGCGCCGTAACGATGTCCGCCGACCTGTTCCGCGGGTGGGAGCTGTACGACCGCATCACCCGCGCGAACCACATGCGGCACGCCGAGACCGAGGCCGGCGTCCGCGCGGCCCTCGCCCGGCGCGCCGGTCCGCTCCGCGTCCTCGACCTGGGCTGCGGCGACGGCCGCGTGGCGGCGGACGTGCTCGCCTGGAGCCGGGTGGTCGGGTACGTGGGGGTGGACCTGTCCGCGGGGGCGCTCGACCTGCACGCCCGCCGCCCCGTACCGGGCTCGTGTCCCGGCGAGGTCGCGCGGCGACTCGTGTGCGGCGACATCGCCGAGGTCATCGTCGCCCTGCCGGACGGCGCGTTCGATCTCGTCCTCGCAGGGTTCTCGCTCCACCACTTCCCGACGGACCGGAAGGCCGGCATCCTCGACGACATCGCCCGCGTGCTGGCTCCGGACGGGTGGTTCATCTGGACGGACACCTACCGCAGGGAAGGGGAGTCGCGGGATGCGTTCCTCGCCCGGCTGTTCGTGGAGGTGCGCACCACTTGGGTCGCGGCCACCCCCGACGAGCGCGAGCAGTTCGTCGCGCACATCGGCGAGTTCGACCACCCCGAACCCTTGTCGTGGATGACGGCCCAACTCGCCGCCCGGGGGCTGGCGCGGGCGGAGGTTCTGTACCGCGACGAGTTCTACGTCTCGCTGATTGGTAGCCGCGGGCTTTAGCTCGCGCCGCGGCAGCGCGGGCTAAAGCCCGCGGCTACCAGCGATTACGTCCCTCGGGTGGTGCGGGCGGCCGGCGTGGTGTATCCTTCCGGCGTCCCTCTCCGGCCAGGAAGCCCCGATGTCCCGTGTCCTGCCGCCGCTCCGGTTCGAGCCGATCTTCACGGAAAACCTCTGGGGCGGCAGCCGGCTTCCCGCGTTCCTCCGCCGCCCGGCCCCGCTCGCCGGGGCGATCGGCGAGGCGTGGGTGCTCTCGGACGTGGACGGCAGCCCCAGTATCGTCGCCGACGGGCCGCACGCCGGCGCCACCCTCCGCGAGCTGCTCGCCGCCGACGCCGCCGCGATCCTCGGCGGAGCGCCGCTGATCAACGGCCGCTTCCCGCTGCTGCTGAAGTTCATTGACGCCCGGCAGGAACTGTCGGTGCAGGTCCACCCGGACGACGGCCGCGCCGCGGCCGCCTGCCCGGGGGCGAACGGCAAGACGGAAGCATGGGTCATCCTCCGCACGAACCCGGAGACGAGCCGCGTCTACGCCGGCTTCCGCGAGGGCGTGACCCCCGCCGACTTCCGCGCCGCCCTGGCGACGAAAACGGCGCCGCAGACGCTCCACTGCTTCACGCCCGCGCCGGGCGACTGCGTGTTCCTGGAGGCCGGCACCGTCCACGCCATCGGGGCCGAGCTGTTGGTGTTCGAGGTGCAGCAGACGTGCGACATCACGTACCGGCTGTACGACTGGGACCGGGTGGACGAAAAGACGAAGCAGCCGCGCGAGCTGCACGTCGAGAAGGGGCTGGCGTGCGCCGACTTCACCCGCGGCCCGTGCCCGCCGACGACGCCGGCCCGCGCCGGCGCCCGCGAGCGGTTGGCCGGGTGTCGCTACTTCACGCTCGACCGGCACGCCGGCGCCGACCCGTTCCCCGTGGGCGCGACGGGCGAGTGCCGCGTCGTGGTGTGCGTGGCCGGCGCCGGCGAGCTGGACTGCGGCGACACCCGCACCGCGCTGGCGGTCGGGGACGTGGTGCTGCTGCCGGCGTCGGCGGGGGCGGCGGTGTGTCGGCCGGAGGGGGGAATCACACTGCTGGAGTGCGGCATCCCGGCCGCGGCCGCGCGTTGACGCCCCCCGGCCGCGGTCCTACGATACCCGTCTTGTTTCCGCACGCCGCACCCGCCGGGGGAGAGATATGGCCGTTCCGAAGCGCCGCACGTCGCGGTCCCGCAAGGG
>DASPHQ010000261.1:0-3797 GCA_035629595.1 Urbifossiella sp.
GCCTTCACGGAAGCTGCCGGGGCCTCGGCCTGGCCCGAGCCTCCCTTCGGGGCCGCGGGCTGCCCGGCGGTCAAGGTCATCCCGTACCCGGCACCGACCACCAGAGCGAGGACCGCGGCGACCTTCATCAGCTTCCCTCCCGCCATGACGCCCAGGACTTCGCGTGTCAGCGCGGCGACCCCGGGCGGAATCGTCGCGGACGGGGGAAGGACTGCCGGCACCCGTGCCGAGGCCGTGCTCGACAGGACCGCCGCCACAGAAACCGTCGGGGCGTGCCGGGCCAGCCGCTTCGCCAGCAACGCTCTCGCCCGTGACAACCGCCCCGCGACCGTCCCCTCGGGGCACCCGATCTGCCCCGCGGCTTCCCGCTGGCTCCGGCCCTCCAGGTCGCACAGCACGACCACGGTCCGGTAGATGTCGGGCAGGCGGCTCAACTCCTCGTCGAGCGCGGCCCGCAGCGCTGAAAGCGGGCTCGGCTCGGGGGCGGGGGAGTCGGGCACCGCTCCGGTCCGCTCCCGCCGCCGGGTGATCGACCGGCGGCACTGGAGGGCCGCCCGGCGGGCCACCCCGTAAAGCCAGTTGGCCACCCCCCGCGGGGCCGCCGCCCGGGCCTTCCGGGCGAGGATGAGGAAGGTGGCCTGGAACGCGTCCTCGGCGTCGTGTTCCGGTAGCATCCGCCGGCAAACCCCGTAGACCATCGGCCCGTGGCGGCGCACCAGCAGCGCGAACGCGGCCTCGTCGCGGCGGTCGGCGTACCGCCCCAACAGTTCCGCGTCGGTCGGCTCCTCGCCCGCGATGGCTCGCAGGACTCGCACCGCGCTCACCGGCATGCCCGTCCTCCACACAGATGCTCCCGCACCCCGCCGATTTCTTACGCGACTTTCCAGGCACGAGCCCCGATTGTCACGGGCTCGGCGATCCCTCTTGAATGCCATTCCCTCGGACCGGAGAATCCATCCTCTCCCGAAGCGAGGCCCGACATGCTCCGTGCCGCCATACTTCTCCTCCTGCTGGCGTCCGTCTGCCCGGCCCGGGGCGACGACAAGACGGTGGCGATCCAGTTCCTCGGCGGGGAGAAGAAGGTCCCGCTCGACGGGCTGAAGGTCTCGATCCGCGCGTACACCGGCGACTGGTCGGAGGACAAGCGGCGGAAGAGCCTGGCGCACGGCACGACGGGGAAGACGGGGAGCACCACGTTCGCGCTCCCGCCCGGCCGGTACTACGTCGATGTCACGTCCGAGAAGGAGATCCCGTACCTGCGGCTGCCCGCCGGGTTCAAGGGCCACCCGAACCACTACGACCGGATGATCAAGGTCGGCGGGGCCGCCGAGCAGAAGGTCGACTTCAACCTCGCCGACGCCTGCAAGCTCGTCCTGCGCGCGGTGGACGCCGACACCGGGAAGGGCATCCCGGGCGTCCGGTTCGTGACCGAGAACAGCCTGGCGGAGGACTGGGCCTCCCCCATCCTGGGCGACAACCTCGGGGCGCGGAAGGACGCGGCGGCGGAGAAGGAGGTCGCGGACAAGGACGGGTACTTCACCCGGTACGTCGGGCCGAGAGCGGGGTACACGTACTTCGGGTGGGAGCCGCAGGGGTACGAGGTGGTGGGCGACTTCGAGGTCGAGCTCAAGACGCCGATCGGGACCGAGAAGGTGGAGCACGTCTTCAAGTACAAGAAGAAGTAACCGCGGGCAGGGCGCACGGTCGTCGCTCAACTGCAAAAGATACCCCCAGCCGAAGCCGGGGTGAAAGCGGTCGCCCGCAGCAAGTACACGTCGCGTAGGAGGTTTCGCCCCTGTCCCTACCCCGCCAGGACGTCTCGAACCGCCCTCGGGCCGCCAACGGTGCTACAGTTCACCGGGCTCGGCATTGCCTCGCGAAGCCGTGGTCCTGGTCGAACGCCGTGCGAGATTAACCCAATGCCGCTCCCGGCCGAGTTTCAGGTCACCGAGAATGACGGCATCCTCCGCGTCGAATGGGACAACCGCCGGGTCGCAAAGGGCACCTGGGTGGTCAGCGTCATCCTCTGGCTAGGGGTCGGGTTCTTCATCTGGGCGGGGGTGGATCAGGTCGCCCGCTGGCTGGCTTCTGGGGCACCGGAACCATACGAGCCCGGCATGGTCGTCCTGGCTGTCCCGGTCGTGCTGCTGTTCGTGTGGTTGTTCGCGTACTCGATCCCCCTGAGCCTGCTGGCGCGGACCTGGCGGGAGCGGATCGAGGTCTCCCGCGAGGCGCTCACGCACACGTGGATCGGCCGCTACGCCCCCGGCCCGACGGTCTACCCGGTCACGTCGATCGACGCCATCATGCTGGGCTGGTACAAGTGTGGGCCCTACGGATCGACGGACTGGATCAGCATCTACCTGCTCCGGCGGGATCGGTGCTTCTACGGCGGTCTCGTCGCGTGGCTCGCGCAGCCCCTCCAGGCGCGCCTGTTCTTCACCATCCGCGACTTCGTCGAGGCGAACGGCATCCCGCTGAAACTCGGCGAATGGGGGAAGCGGCCCGAGTGGGCGGTCCGGCAAGGGATCGTGCCCGCTGAGGTGACGAGTCCGGAGCGGGTGTGACGACCGCGGCGTTGCGCGGGACGTGTGCCATCGGGGGAACGGGGTGGGTCGAATCTCGACGTGCGGCGGGGTCGTGTTCGTGGCCGTCACGCTAGCGGTCGTCACAATTCTGGCCGCCGGAGGAGCCGACCGCCCGTGGGGACCGGTCTGCATCGCCGTGCTCTGCATCATGGCAGTTGCGGTCGGGCTCGTGACCGTAGAAGACATTCTCAATCGTCGCCGGCGGTGCCCCCGTTGTGAAACGCAGGGCTTCGAGTCCGTGCATGAGTCAGAACGGGTAACGGCGGTCGGGTCAACCGCCCCTGGCCCACTGCGGCAAAACACTTCACCATCGAGGACGACGGGCTTTCAAGGCAGTGGGACGGCCGCGTCTGGTTAAACCCGCCATACGGCCCCGAAACCGGGAAGTGGCTGGCACGTCTCGCGGAGCACGGGGACGGCATCGCCCTGATCTTCGCGAGGACCGAGACCGAGATGTTCCACCGGTACGGATGGGAGCGTGCTGACGGGATGCTGTTCCTTCGCGGGCGGCTGCACTTCCACCGCGTCGACGGGTCCCGGGCATCGGCCAACGCGGGCGCACCTTCCGTGCTGATTGCCTACGGGCCGCAAAACGTTCGAGCGATGGAGACAAGCGGCCTCGATGGGCATCTCGTGCGACTCGTGAAACAAACCCGCGAGGCGAAGGTGGGTGTGCTGCTATGACCCGCCCCGTGATCCACACACCCTGGGGCGTCGCCCAGCACGTCACCGAGATCGCTCCCGGCATCGTCAGCTATTCCACGGCTTCTCACGGCGGCATCCACCTCTCCGACGAGCGTGTGGCCGAAATGCCCGCTGCACTCCAGGATTTCGTGCCTTTCGGCGGTCCGCAGCCAGGCCCTGGCCGTTGGTACGAAGAAGATTGCGACTGGTCCGTCGTCTGTCTGGCGTTCCCCCAGTTCTTCACCGAGAGCGACGCCCAAGCCGCACACGCCACGCTGAAGGGGTATCGCACGGCTGTATACAAGGCGTTCGTCGAAGGCTCGCCGAGCACCAGCGTGGTCCATGCCAGGGTCGAGCAGGCAGAAGCGGAGAGGGAACTGTGACCCAGCCTGCTCCCCAGCCCACAGACCTCGACCGCGAGAACGCCGCGCGCCGCCGGGCCATTTCGGACAAGTTCAAAGCCGAGTATGCCCGCGCCGAGGCGCTCGCCTGCTCCCTCTTCGGCCCAGGCTGGACGCCCACCGG
>DASPHQ010000262.1:0-5353 GCA_035629595.1 Urbifossiella sp.
CCCTTGAGGTCCGAGTCCGTCATGGGTGAACCGACCGCCACCCCCGCCGAGATGAGCGGGGCCGACATCCTCGTCCACAGCCTCATCCGCCACGGGGTTGACACCGTCTTCGCCTACCCCGGCGGGGCGAGCATGCCGATCCACCAGTCGCTCACCCGGGTCCAGGACCGGCTCCGCACCATCCTGCCGCGGCACGAGCAGGGCGGCGGGTTCATGGCCCACGGGTACGCCCGCACCACCGGCAAGGCCGGCGTCTGCTTCAGCACCAGCGGGCCGGGGGCGACCAACTTCGTCACCTGCATCGCCGACGCCAAGATGGACTCGATCCCGCTGATCTTCATCACCGGGCAGGTGTCCACCACCGTGCTCGGGAACGACGCGTTCCAGGAAACGCCGATGGTGGAGATCTGCCGCGGCATCACCAAGCACCACTACCTGCTCACGCGGGTGGAGGACGTGGCCCGGGTGGTGGAGGAGGCGTTCCACATCGCCACCAGCGGCCGGCCCGGCCCGGTGCTCATCGACATCTGCAAGGACGTGCAGGTGAAGAGCACCGTGCCCGACTGGGACGGCCCGATGGACCTCCCCGGCTACCGCCCGTTTCGCCGCCCGAGCCGCGCCGAGTTGGAGCCGGTGGTCGCCGCCATCCGCGCCAGCAAGAAGCCGTTCCTGTACGCCGGCGGCGGCATCACCCACGCCGGCGCCGCCGACGACCTGCGCGAGCTGGCCGAGCTCACCGGCATCCCCGTCGGCCTCACGGTGCACGGCCTCGGCAACTTCCCCGCCGACCACTACCTGTGCCTGCAGATGCTCGGCATGCACGGCACCGTGTACAGCAACTACGCCATCAACGAGGCCGACCTCCTCGTCGCGCTCGGCGTGCGGTTCGACGACCGCGTGACCGGGAAGCTGACTGAGTTCGCCAAGCACGGCAAGATCGTTCACGTGGACATCGACCGGAGCGAGATTCACAAGAACAAGTTCGCCCACATCCCGGTCCACGGCGACGTGAAGGCGGCGCTGACGCAGCTGAACGGGATGCTGAAGGAGGACGCGAACGCCGACCTGATCGCCGGCGGCCGCTACCCCGACTGGTGGCGGCAGATCGACGCCTGGCGCGAGGCCGACCCGATGCGCTGCCCGGACCGGCCGGACGCGATCATCCCGCAGTTCGCCATCCGCCGGCTGTGGGAGCTGCTCCGCGACCGCGGCCAGCTCGACAAGACGATCATCACGACGGGCGTCGGCCAGCACCAGATGTGGGCGGCGCAGTTCTTCGCGTTCAACGAGCCGCGGAAGTGGGTGACCAGCGGCGGCCTCGGCACGATGGGCTTCGGCCTGCCGGCGGCGCTGGGGTGCAAGGTGGCCCACCCGGACCACCTGGTCATCGACATTGACGGCGACGGCAGCTTCCTGATGAACGTGCAGGAGCTGGCGACGGCGTTCGCGGAAAAAATCCCGGCGAAGGTGCTGCTCTTGAACAACCAGCACCTCGGCATGGTGATGCAGTGGGAGGACCGGTTCTTCGGCAGCAACCGCGGCCACACGTACCTCGGCGCCGGCGACGACCTGCCGCCGTACCCCGACTTCTGCACCATCGCCCGCGGCTTCGGCGTGGGGACGAGGAGCGTGGTCGACAAGGCCGACCTGGACGCGGCGCTGCTGGAGCTGATCGAGAGCCCGGGGCCGTTCCTGCTGAACGTCCACGTGCCGCACCAGGAGCACGTGCTGCCGATGATCCCGGCCGGCATGACGGTCCACGACATCATCAAGACGTAGGCCGAGGAGCCGGCCCGCGGACCACCGCCTGGACGTACCGAACGTTCTGGTTCAGCGGGTCGAAGTAGCACGCGACGCCGCCTTGCGCCGTCCAGCCCTGCGCGAGGTGCCGGCTCACTTCCGCCGCGAGCCGCAGCGCGTCCGTCTCTTCCAGGATGACGTACACCATCGCCCGCCCCTCCCCTCGAAGCCGCCGGCCGCGTCGCTAGAACGGGTGGCATGGCCGACCTGCCGCTCGTTCTCGTCACCGAAGACTCCGACGCCACTCCCCTGGCGTGGCTGAAGGAGCGCGCTCGGGTCGTCGAGGCCGCCCCCGATACCCCCGAGTATACCGCCGCGCTGCCGGTCGCGGACGCGCTGGTGGTGCGCACCTACACCCGTGTCACCACCGCGCTGCTGGCCCGCGCGCCGCGGCTGAAGGTGGTCGGCCGCGGCGGCGTCGGGCTGGAGAACATCGACGTGCCGGCCTGCCGCGCCAGGGGCGTCGAGGTGGTCTACACCCCCGACGCGAACACGCTGGCGGTCGGCGACTTCGTCGTCGGCTACATGCTGCAACTACTGCGGCCGTGGGCGTTCTTCCGGGAGAAGGCGTACACGCCGGCGGAGTTCAAGCGGGTGCGGAACGAGCAGCGCGGGGTGCAGCTGAACGAGCTGACGCTCGGCGTGCTGGGGATGGGCCGGGTCGGCCGCCGCGTCGGTCACGTCGTGGCGAACGGGTTCGGGATGCGCGTCATCTACCACGACCTGCTCGACGTGCGCTCGCAGCTGACGTTCCCGGCCGCGGCGGTGGACCCGGCGACGCTGTTCCGCGAGGCGGACGTGCTGACGCTGCACGTGGACATGCGGCCGGGGAACGAGCACCTGGTGGGGGCGGCGCAGCTGGCGCTGATGAAGCCGTCGGCGATCGTGATCAACGCGAGCCGCGGCGAGGTGCTGGACGCGGCCGCGCTGGCGGCCGCGCTGCGGGCGAAGAAGCTGGCCGGCGCCGCGATCGACGTGTACGACCCGGAGCCGCCGGGGCCGGACTTCCCGCTGTTGGGGCTGGACAACGTGCTGCTGACGCCGCACATGGCGGCGCGGACGTACACGGCGGTGGAGAACATGAGCTGGGTGGTGCGCGACGTGCTGGGCGTGCTGGAGGGCCGCCCGCCGCAGTTCCCCGCGCCGTGAGGCGGGGCGTCCGGGTTACCCTTCGCGGACCGGGACGAGCGTCTCGTGCCCGATCCAGTGCTCGAACTTCATCGTCTCCCCGCACACCGGGCACCACATCTCCGGCAGCGGCTCGCCGTAGGTCTTGCAGCTGACGACGCACTCCCGGACGACGCAGGCGCTGTTCGTGCAGTACCACTCCCCTTCGGGAATGTTGGGGCATTCCGGTTCGGGTACGGCGAACGTGCAGTGCTTTGCGCCGTCGAACGCGGAGAACGGGACCGGACCTGTTACTCGAAACACCTTGTAGACCGGCTCGGACACGGGAACTCTCCGGCGGGTGGTGGGGTGGGCTCCGAGAAACGCCGCGCGGCGGTCGTCGGCCGCGCATCGCTGCGCGGGCCGGCGGCCGCCGGGGCGGAGGTGTCGGGTTCCGGCGAATCGCTCCCCCCGGCCGAGCGCTCTGCCAGGGGGTGCAGGCCGAACCTGCCGCGGTCGCCCGGACGACCGACCCCGCGGCGCCCCGGTGAACGGGGACGAGAGCACGCGGAATGCGCTGAAGGGACTGGCGGGCCGGGGTGTTAACCCTCTCCGGGAGCTGCCTGTCCGACTTCCGGGCGGCGGACAGCGCCGGCGGGAACACCCCGACACCTCACCGGGAGCATACGGAACGCGCGTTCACTAGTCAACCCGGAATCCGATCCGTCGCCCGCCGCTGTTCCCCCCGCCGTGACGTTCCGTGGGGCCGGTTTCCAACCGGCCGTGTCAGGTCGGCGACCGTGGTTACTCTTCGTCGCTAGCCGGTGGTGGATGCCGGCCGCGCTCCGCCTCCTCCAGCCGTATCGCCAGCGCGAGCGGGCGGTTCATCGCCAGGGCTGCCGCCGTCGCCCGCCCGGTCGGAGTGAGCGGCACGACGACCGCACCTTCCCATCGGAAGTGATCCGCCCACTCCTGGTCGCGGGGGCTGAACAGCGGGGCGTCGGTTCCCGTCTCGGGGTCCGGTGCGGTCTGCTTGGCCCATTTTCGCAGCGAGCACGACACGCACGCCAGGGCGAGGTTGTCCGGGTCGGTCGGGCCGCCCGCCGCCCGCGGGACGACGTGGTCGATGTGAAACGTCGCCTCCTACCCGGCCTGCGACAGCCCGCAGTACTCGCACCAGTTGCCGGCCCGCAGAACCACCTCGTCGCGGAGGGCGGCCGGGACGTCGCTCACGCGGCCCCCCGCTCGGCCCGGAGCCGGAGCAGGGAGAGGAGGTCGGCGAGATCGACCAGCCCTTCGGCTTCGGAGCGCTCGTCGGGGGTGAGGGGTTGGCCCGCGTCCTGGCGGTCGAGGAGCGACCGGAGCCGGGCCGCGACGCCGACGGGGAGGCGGAACCGGGCGAGGTCGTCGGGCGGGTCGATGGCAAGGGTCAGCGGCACGGCGGAACTCCCGAGGGGCCGACGCGGATTCGCGCGCTCCGGCATATGGTAACGAACGACCCTACCGAATCGCAACAGGCTCGGCCGCGTCATGGGTGCAGCAAGAGTCTGCCACTCCCGGGCTACTCGACCTCCCGGGCGAGGCGGCGCGGGGCCTGGAGGCGGTACGCCGCGAACACCAGCTCGGCCGCCTCGTCCCAGTCCACCTCGGGCCGGTCGAGCCGCAGCGCCACCCACCCCTTCACGCCGACGTAGGCCGGCACGTAGTACCGCTCCGGGTGCCGGCCCAACACCTCCGCCTGCCGGTCGAGCGTGGACTTGGCGCACACCGACACGATTCCGTCGCCGTGGTGGTCGTCGAGATACCAGGCGAACGTTTTCCCGCGCACGCCCAGCGTCAGGTGCTGGTCGCCGGACACGGCGAGCTCCGGCAGCGCCTCGCAGATGCCGAGCAGCTGCTTCAGCCGGTCGGGGTCGCCCAGCACCCGCTGGCCCGTTCGCGCCTTCGCCATCGGTGTGTCCTCCGCCTACGGCTTCTTCGCCTGGTACACGCGGGCGTAATCGACCTCGTAGCGGAGCGGCAGCGCCGCCTTCGACGGGTCGCCGCCCGGCCCGCCGACCGCCAGGTTCAGGATCAGCGCGTGCTTCTCCTTGAACGGGTACACCACCTCGGACCACGCGGTCCTGGGGTTCTTGGCCGTCTCGTGCGGCACCTCGTTGAGCAGCTCGCCGTCGAGGAAGATCTGGCTCTTCGCGGCCGACCCGACCAGCGTCCAGACGTGGAACTTGGTCAGCCAGGCGCGGTCGCGGGCCGTGAAGTAGGTCAGCTTCGGCTTGTTCTTGTCGGGGTGCTTGGGGTTGTTGAACGGGTGCCACTTCGGCTCGCCCCGCTTCTCCGTGCCCCAGGCGAAGTTGGCGAGGACGCGGCCGCCGTAACACTCCATCAGGTCCACCTCGCCGCCGTACGGCCAGGCGCCGGGGCCGGTCGTCCAGACGGCCGGGAAGTA
>DASPHQ010000263.1:0-17351 GCA_035629595.1 Urbifossiella sp.
GTCCGCGGCCAGTGCCTGGTCGCGGGCGGCGAGCACCGCGCCCGGTACCAGTTCGACCTCTGCCGCCCGAAGACACTCGCGGTCGGTACGTCGTCCCCCAACGCCGTTCGACCACGACGCAGGACCTAAACGCTTCCGGCCGAGGCCAGAACCCGCCGGGGGTGGCAGTAGCGTACTGGCTGCCCCCGTGTCGGGTGGACGACCAAGCGTTTACCCGGTAGCCGCCCGCGTCTCGGTATGACATCGCATCGACGACCGGCCGCCTTCCCATCATCCCGGTTTCCGACCAGCCAACCCCCCGACCCGCAGCCGCGATTTCTCGGCCCGGGGGCGGCGTGGGCCGTCGTCCACCGAATCCGAGTCGGCGTGGCACGGGAAGGCGGCCTCGCCCCGCCCGCTAAGCGCCGGCCGCCGCGTGCGGGACGGGTACACCTTCGCGTCGAGTCGATAGGCGACTTCTGCGTCGGCGGGCCTCTGCTCGGTAATCATCCAGACGGCCTGGAGCTCGAACCCGGCCATCCACGTCGAGCGATTCCTGGGCGTCGGCACCCTCCTCGATTCGAGTCGATACCCCCAACCGCGTGTCCATGAACCTTGGGGAACCTCGCGCTTCCACGCCCTCCGGCTGTCCGGCCTTCACCGCACTTCGCGAGCTTTCCCGGCCTGACGTTAACGAATCATTGCTTGACTTGAGACGCGGTTTGCACGGGTACAGGATGGGTGCACCCTTCGCCCGGAGTGCAGGCTACGCATGAGCCCGTCCAAGCCCGATCCGCCCCTGACGAACCTGTCCGCGTACTGCGACCGCATCCCGGGGGCCCGGCGGAACGCCCGCACCCACCCCTCCACCCTCACCCGCTGGTGCACGTCGGGGGTCAAACTCCGCGACGGCAGCCGGCTGCGGCTGAGGGCCGTGCGGGTGGGGTCGCGCTGGATGACCACGGAGACGTGGTTCAACGAGTTCGTCGTCGCCCTGACCGCCGCCCACGTCGCCCCCGCACCGGCGGCCGGGCCCCGCACCCCCACCGAGCGGCTCAAGGCCAGCCGCGCGGCCGACGCCGAGCTCCGGTCGCGGGGCATGTAGGCCCGGCCCTCGATGCGATTGAATGACCCGCCCTACGCCCCTTTCGCCGTGCTGTTTCGCGGACATGAAGGGGGTTCAAGACGTACAGGCCAGCCTCTGAGTTCGCCCCGTGGTGATCAGTCCAACTTCAACAGGAGGAGAACGAGATGGGCATCAGCCTGAAGTGGCAGCAGGGTGAGGCCGGCGGCGCCGGCCGGGGCATCCGCGTCGTCTGCGACCACTGCAGCAAGGAGATCCTCGACCCCGCCGAGGGGGCCATCATCCAGGCCGTCGACACCTGTGGCGAGGGCGAGGGGCCCCTCCAGGCGGGGTTCTACCACCTGGCCGAGTGCCTCACGCTGCACCTGCTGCTCGTGTGGGCCGAGCCGTTCAGCGCCGTCATCACTCGTCTGCCGGAGTACACGGCCGCCATGCGGGCGCTGGGCGTCAGCCGCCCGTACGAGTGGAAGGACGTCTCGTCGCCGACGACGCCCGCCGACCCCGCCCGCGTCGAGGAGGAGTCCGACCCGCCGCCGGCCGGGCAGGAGGCCGACTTCGAGCGGTTCAGGAGGGCGATGGAGGAGGCGCAGAAGAAGCGCCGCAAGCCGCGCGGCGAAACGTGACCGTTACCGCCGACGGCTGCGGGCGGTAGCCCTCGTCGGCCGCCCGCAGCCGTTGTCCATCAGGCGTACGGCCAACCACGCCAGCAGTTCGGGCCGGGTGTCGACAGCCCGAACAGTCTGGAACGGTGCCCCGGCCACCGTCCGGCACCAAGGTCGGCGTCCGCCGCAAGCTCCCGAGCCTCGAACCGACCGACCTGCTCGCGGCCCGGCCGCGACCGCCTGAACAACTACCCGGGGTCGACGGCCACGGCGGCTGGTCGACGTCGTCCCCGGAGGAGGCCCAACGCCGACCGGCCGATTACCGAAAAAGCCCCGCCGGGTGCCAGCCCGGCGGGGCCACCGTCACCAAGAGGAACATCACATGAGCCAGCTTAGCACACCCGTGCCGGGGGCCGCAGCCCCGGCCCCCACGCCGCCGCCCGTCCGGGCCTGCGCCGCGTACTACCGCAGCCGCGGGCTCGCGGTCTGCCGCATCAAGCCCGGCGAGAAGTCGCCGTCGACCCCGGGCTGGCCGACCCGGTCCGCCGAGCCGGGGGAGTTCGCCCCGGACGAGGGGATCGGGCTGCTCCCGGGGCCGCTGTCCGCCGCCGGCCGCCCCGGCCACGCCCTCGTGGTTATCGACCTGGACTCGCCCCCGGCGCTCGCGGCCGCCGACGCGCACCTGCCCCCCACCGGGATGGTCGAGGGCCGGCCGGGAAAGCCCCGGTCGCACCGCTGCTTTCTCCTCCCGCTCGACTCGATCCCGCCGTGGGCGACGAGCACGGCGGAGCAAGCCGCGCCCGCCGCCCGCGCCGCCGCCGGCCACCCCGGCCCGCGGAAGTTCGCCTTCCGGGGGCCGGACGGCACGACGCACTACGACTTCCTGGGGACGGGCTCGGCGGTCGTCTGCCCGCCGTCCGCCCACACCTCGGGGGAGCTCCGGGAGTGGGAGGGCGGGGTCGTCGGCGAGCCGCCGGTCGTGTCGTTCGACGAGCTGTGGGTCCGTCTCTGCAGCCTGGCCGGCGCCGTCGGGGCCGTCGTCCCGAACGCCGCGGCCGCCCCGGCGGCCGGCGTGCCGGCGGCCCCGACGGCGGCGCGGGGGGGCGAGGCCGACGCGGCCGCGACCAGCTGCCCGATCCCGGCGGTCGAGCGGCTCAAACTCGCGCGGCGGTACCTCGCCGACGTCCCGGACGACGAACTGTCCCGGTCCGAACACGGCGGCCACAACCGGTTCTACCGGCACCTGTCGGCGGCGGGCAACGGGTTCCTGGTCCGCGACCGGGACCTGCTCATCGGCGTGGCCCAGGAGTCCAACGCCCGGCTGACCCAGCTCGCGGTGCTCCGCCCCGGTGAGGGGTTCGAGCCGTGGTCCGCGGCCGAGGTCGCCCACAAGGTCGACGACGTGCTGGCCGCCGGCCCGCCCGCCGGGAAGGCCCCGGGCTGGCTCCTGCCCGGCGGCGGGGAGCCGCCGCGCCAGTGGAACGACCCACGGCTGTTGGGGGAGCGGGTCGCCGCCGACCACACCCTCCGGCTCCTCGGCGGGCGGTGGTACGCCCACGACGGCGTGGCGTACGTGCGCGTCCTGGACGAGGTGGTGCGGCACCTCGTCCAGCGGCACGCCGAGGCGGCGGCCGAGGAGCACTTCAGGGCCGCCCAGCAGGGCCCGGGGAGCCGGGCGGGCGTCGCCGCCGTGGTCCCGCCCGTCACCATCACCGCCGTGAGCAACGCGGTCGCGTCGCTGGCCGCGCGGGTCGCCCTCCCCCCCAAGACGGAGTTCGACGTCCACCTGTCGGACGGCGCCACCCGCGACTGTCTGACGGTTGCGAACGGGGTCCTCCACCTCGGCACCCGGCACCTCGGGCCGCCCGACCCGGACTGGTTCTCGCTGGCCGCACTCCCGGTCGGGTACGACCCCGCCGCGCCGGCACCGGCGAAGTGGCTGCGGTTCATCAACCAGGTGACCTGCGGGGACGACGCCCTCGCCGGGCTGCTCCAGCAGGTCACCGGCTGGTGCTTGGACCGCCAGTCCGCCGTCCAGGCGTTCGTGATGCTGGTGGGCGCGGGTGCGAACGGGAAGAGCGTGTTCCTCTACGTGCTGGGTCAGCTGCTGGGGCCGCGGAACGTGGCGGCCGTGCCGCTCGACCAACTGGCCGGCCGGCAGAGTCGATTCGCCGGCTTCGGGCTGCTGGGCCGGCTGGCCAACCTCGTCGGCGACCAGGGCTACTTCGAAAGCGGCGACGAGTCGGTCCTCAAGACGCTGACCGGCGGGGACCCCTTTGCATTCGAGGAGAAGGGGATGATGCCGGTGTACCAGCCGAACCGCTGCAAGCTCATCTTCGGCTGCAATCAGCTGCCGACGTTCAAGGACCGCTCCGAGGGGACGTGGCGGCGGGCCGTCCTCGCTCCGTTCGACTGGACCGTGCCGCTGCCGGACCGCGACCCGGCCCTCCTGACCCCGGGGTACTGGGAGGTTGAGCTGCCGGGGATCCTGAACTGGGCACTGGACGGGCTCGGCCGGCTCCGGGGCCGGGGCCGGTTCGAGCTGCCGCAGGCGTGCATGGCGCTGGCCGCCGGGCACCGGCTCGACTCGGACCCCATCCGCCAGTTCCTCGACGAGCGGTACAAGTTCACCGGCGAGGAGGGGCACCTCGTCCCCACCCAGCACATGTACGAGGAGTACCAGACGTGGTGTGGCGACCGGGGGCTCGACCGGCCGGTCCTCTATAACACCTTCGCCAGGCAGGTCGGGCTGGTGTTCCCGAACTCGGAGGCCAAGACGGTCCGCTTCGGCGGCGTCCTCAAGAAGGCCCGGGTGGGGCTCTGGCCGGTGGGGGCGGGGCGACCGGCCGGCGGCGGCCTCTTCGGGAACGCCGGTGGCGGACCAGATGCGGCCACGTAGGGGTGAGTCGGGCGACTGCGCTGGAACGGACAGCAACCGCCCGTCCGACCATCCTGCAGCCTCTGCTCGGCGTGGAAGTGGAATCTGAAGTCGGTCGTGACGGACACGATCGAGTGGGCGTCACCCGGGACGGAGCCCGGGTGCGGTCCCGTACACCGCATCCGGCATAGCGGCGGCTTCGGTAGTCGTCGCTCCGCCACCGCCCCGGAACAGTCCGGCCATGCCAATCTCGAAAATGCCTCCCGACCCGTCCCGTTGGGAACATTCCCCTGGTCCTCGGCACCAGCCCTACGCGCCCGTCATCGCCGACGCCCCGCCGCCGTCGGCCCCGCCGCCGCTCCCCCGACGGGCCACGTCGGCAGGCCCATAGTGTTACGTGAGTTACGGCATGTTACGGGGCCGTTTGGGCTCCCGTAACACAGCCTTCCGATTGCAAGTCCCTATTCCATAAAGATTTATATCTTCAGATTCTCCAATGTTACGGCAGTTACGGGAGAAAGAGAGAAGTTGAGCTTAAGGTAGTCGAGGACGTTGGCTGTAGAAGGCGGAGTAGTTGAGGCCGGTGCCGTAACACCCGTAACAAGCGGCTGGGCGGGGTCGGGTGAGGGGAAACCCGGCAGGCGGGGCAGCCGGGGTACGAACGAATCGCCCGCCGGCGGTCCAACCAACGGACGATCGCTCCACGACCCATCCCCGGAGGTTGTTGCGCGGGTGTCGTCCCGGCGGAGTCCCGACCGCCGCACGCCGACCCCTGGACCGCGCCGGCCAGCGCGACTTCTAAAGGCGGCTTCGACCCGCGGCTGCGGCCTCGGGTTGCGGCGGCGTGGCTCCGCTTCGGGAGGGACACCACCGCCGTCACCCCCGCCGGGACCCGTGCGAGACCGCTGTCGCGGTCGGCAGCGACGGGACGGTCGGAAGGACACATGGAGCGGAGGCTGCCGCCTCCGACTCAATCCTCGGCGGCGGGCATGAAGCGGTGACGAGCCGGGGGTGATCGCGTCGTTTTCCGCGGGTGCCGTCAGCAGCGCGGACCCGTTGCCCCGGTCGTCGCCGACCCGGACAAGTCGGCCACTCGGCCGGCGAAGCTCGGGGCGGACGTCCACTTCAGCTGGATGAGGCCGAGTCCGACGAGGTCGGTATCGAGCAGGGTGTGCCAGGTGACGAGGATGTCGTCGGCCCCGGCCCCGCCGACCAGGACGTCCCGGCCGTGCCCGCCGAGTCGGGCGTCGTTCCCGTCGCCGCCGACCAGGACCGTGCTCCCCCGCCGCCCCGAAGTTTCTCGATTCCGGCTTCGCCGGACACGAGCGCCGGGGGCGTGACCCCGCCGACGACCTGCGCGTCGTCGTCGCCGGCTCCCGTGCAGATCACGACGTCGGTGACCCCGAGGAACATTTGCCGGGGCCGTTCAGCTCGACCATGAACTCCGGCGCCCAGCCGCCCGGGCTCACCTTGAGGTCGTCGTCCCTGGGCGTGCCGATAAGCAGCAATCGCCCGCCGGGCCGGAGCGTCGCTCCCGGGGCGTCGGGGACCAGGACGGTGTACTTGTTTCGCGGGTCCAACTCTGTCGCGTACCGATCACCGGACTGGGGGGCTTTCCCGGGACGGCGCAGTACGGTACCCTGTCACTTCCCACAAACCGACCACGTTGCCCCCGCCGTGCCCGATTAGGATCGCGCTTGCGACCCTCCGTCGGACGACATGCCGACTCTCAAGGAAGCCCCATGCGGAATCCTCTCGTCCCCGCCCACCGGGTGTCGGCCCGCGTCGCGGCTCAGCCGCCCCTGCGCGTCGAGCGGTTGGAAGACCGGACCGTGCCGGCCGCGCCCGTGTTCCCGACCGATCCCGGGTTCCAGGTGCTCTGGGGCTTGCACAACACCGCCCAGACCGGGGGCCAGGCGGACGCCGACATCGACGCGCCGGAGGCGTGGGGCGTCACGACCGGCAGCACCGGGGTGACCGTGGCCGCGATCGACTCGGGCGTCGATTACACCCACCCGGACCTGTACCTCAACGTCTGGATCGACCAGGGCGAGATCCCGCCGGCGATGCGCCCGCAGCGGCTGACCGACGGCAGCCCGGACCCGACCCGGCTCCGGGACACGGACGCCGACGGCCTCATCACCTTCTACGACCTCAACGCCGCCGCCAACGCGGCGTTCGTCGCCGACCTCAACGGCACCGGGTACATCGACGCCGGTGACCTGCTGGGCCGGGCGGGCGGCGGGCCGGACGTGCGGACCAGTTGGGAGAACGGGCTCGACGACGACGGGGTCGGCCACGCCGACGACCTCATCGGCTGGAACTACGTCGCGAACACCAACGACCCGTTCGACGACAACGGCCACGGCACCCACACCGCCGGGACGATCGGCGCCGGGTGGGACGGGTCCGGGGTGGTCGGCGTGAGCCGGCGCACGCAGATCATGGTGTTGAAGATTTTCGGGCCGGTCGGCACCGGGACCGTCGGCGAGGTCGTCGCGGACGCGGCCGCGGCGATCCGCGACGCGGCGGACAACGGCTCGCGGGTGTCGAACAACAGTTGGGTGTTCTACGACGGCGGGACCGGCCGGGTGCCCGGGGAGACGGTCCAGGGGACGAAGTACCCGGCCCTGTACGCGGCGATCCAGTACGCCGGCGAGCGGAACCACCTCGTCGTGGCGGCGGCCGGGAACGACGGGTACGACAACGACGCCAACCGCCTGCGGACCTACCCGGCCAGTTACGACCTGGCGAACATCATCACGGTCGCGGCGTCGGACAAGTACGACAAGCGGGCGTCCTTCTCCAACTACGGCGCGAGGACGGTCGACCTGGCGGCGCCCGGGGGGACGGGCGCGGCGTTCCCCCAGGCGAACGACAACATCTGGAGCACCGTCCCCGTCAGCCGGGACACCGACGGGACGCCCGACGGGTACGCCTCCTACCGCGGCACCTCCATGGCCGCGCCGCTCGTCACCGGCACCGTCGCCCTGATGCTGTCGGTGCGGCCCGACCTGTCCGCCGCTCAGATCAAGGCGGCGGTGCTCGGCACCGTCGACCCCCTGACGGACTCCTCCTGGCTGACCACCACCAAGGTGGGCGGGAAGACCGTGACCGTCCACCGGCTCGGCAGCGGCGGCCGGTTGAACGCCGCTCGGGCGCTCCAGGCAGCGGTGGCCGCGCCGCCGGGTTCCGCGTCGGCGGGCACGACGTCGTCGTCGGGCGGGCCGGGGTCGACCGCACCGGACGCGGCCGACGGCGGTTCGGCCGGTGTCGCCGGTGTCGCCGGTGTCGCCTCGCCGGCCGCGGAGACGGGGTCGCGCTCGGCGGGTCCGGCGCTCTCCGTCCCACCCGTGTCCATTGAACCAGTGCGAACCTTACCGGCCCGAGTGCGGGCCGCCGACCCGGAAGGCGTGCGGGGCGTTTACCTGCTCCTCGTCGGTGGCGAGCCGGCCGCCCCGGTTGCGGTGGCGCGACCCACGGGCACAGCTGCCGAACGGCCGGACCTCCCGGCCGTCGGCCGCGACTCCGTTCCGCTCGCCCTCGCCCCCGACCGAGCCGACGGGCCGCCGCACGCCCCCGCCGGCACGGAACCGGACGGCGAGGGCGGCGGTCCGGACGGCGCCGAGGAGGAATGGCTCGACGGGGTGCGCGTGTAGCCCGCCCGTTCTCAGTTCAAACCGATCCCAGCCGACGCGGAGTCACCGTCGCGCCGGTGCCCTCCGCATTTGATGCTTGCTTCCCGGCCGGGCAGCAGCGCAGGGCGTTGTAGCAGTCTGTTGCCGAAGGAGCGTAACGTCTGGCCGATGTCATCCACCACCCCATGCGCCTGACGCCGGCACGTCTCCAGCACGGACATCAATTCACGCTTCGCGCCGTTCGGTTGGCGGCGCTGCGGCGGCGCCGGGGGCCGGCGGTAAAAGCCGACGCAGGTCACCGTCGCCGGGGCGGAGACGGTGGTGGTGGGATAGACGAAAATCGAACGACTCGAGTCCTGGCGCTGGACCCCGGCCCGACGGCTTGATGGCCGACGGCCCGTGTGGTGAAGCCGGCCGGTCAGCACTCGTACACGGGCGGGCGAGCCCGTGCCGCTCCAGGTCGTGCCGGACGGCGTCCCTGACGAAGCCGGTGGAGGCGTTCCGGTGCCGCCCCTTCCGCTTGCTCGCCGGGGACCCGACCCGGCCGCCCCAGACGGCCAGCCGGTGGGAGTGCATCCGCCGCTCGGCGTACGGGAGCAACACGTTGAGGAAGGCGCAGGCCTGGTCGAACGACACGGCCGGGATCGGGGGCGGGTTGGTCCACCCGATGATCATCTCGTTCTGGCGGGCGGCCTGGAACGCCGTATCCGAGGCGTAGCCCAAGAGCTTCCCCTGCGTGTCCGCCCACTCCCGGAGCTGCGTCAGCTCGGCGGCCAGGTGCTCGCGGAGCGTCTGGATGGCGGCCTGGTGGTCGACGCGGATCTGCACGATGTCGGCCTGGTGGTCGGCGACAGCGGCGCTCATGTGCCGCAGCAGCTCCATCATGGCAGTCCGCTCGGCCCGGTCCGTCACGATCGCCGTCGTCAGTTCGTGGACGGCGATGACGAGGGAGGTCGTGTCGCCGGGGGCGGACGCACAGACCGTCGCCCCCGAGTGGTGCGTCACACACCCCGCGGAGACGTCCGTCGTAATGATCTCCGTCCCCGAGTGGTCCGTTGCCGGGCCCACGCGGACGTTCATCTCACTGACCGTCGCCCCCGAGTGGTACGTCACCGGGCCTGCGGGGACGTCCGTCTCACTGACGCGGGCCAGTGTGGCGTCGTCGGGCGTGGCCGCCGTCAGCGGGGGTGTCGTGACGCCCCACGCAGCGTCGCTGATGGCGGTCAGGACGCGGCAGGTCTCGTCGCTAACCCCGGCGCTGCCCCGGGTCCGTTCCAACGCCTGGAACCACCGCCGCAACGTGTCGAGCGTCAGGAACGTCCTGAACATGCTCTGTCCCGGCTGGCGGTACAGGTACACCGGCTCGACGGCGAGCCGACGCATCCGCCGCTGCTGGTTGTTCCAGTCTGGCCCCAGGGTCTTGACCGCAGACCAAGCGTCGAAGAGCAACTCGCCGTTGGGGCCGATGATTGCGGACAACGTCGGGCCAGGAATACTGGTCGGCTGGTGGCACGTCCCCACCGGCTCGGTCGGGCGGTAGCGGGTTGCGATCGCCATGTGCGTCGCCCGCGCCCGGCCTTTATCGGCCTGGTGCACTCTCTCCGTCGCGCACCGGGGTTGAGTGAGCGTGTGGTTCGGAGCCCGTGCGGCGCGTCGGGACGAGGGGAGTCGCTGGTGGCGGGTTGGCGGGCCCTCCGGGCCGGAGGCCGAATGGTTGGGTTCGTTTCGCCGAATCGTGCCGCCGCCCCGATTCGCCGGGAGAGGCGGCCGACGTCGGCGGCCGACCGGCCGCCTCTCGACACCCCCTCGAAACCGCAGGATTTGGTGTGCCCCGCCGTTACCCCCGCGGCCGAACCCTGCGCCGTGGCGCTTCGCCACTGGCCGCGGGCGGTGGGTTCGTTTCGTGAATCACGTCCGGCCGCCGCCCGTGTGCCGGCCTGCCGCTGCGGCCGCCGACCCGGCCGTGGTACACTCGGCCCGAACCGCCCCCGCCGGAGCCCGCCCATGGTGTCGTCCGCCCGCCTCGCCGCCAACCGCGCCAACGCCCGCCGGTCGACCGGGCCCCGCACCCCCGCCGGCAAGGCCGCGTCGGCCCGCAACGCCGTCCGCCACGGCCTGTACGCGGCCGCCGCCCTGGTCCCCGCCATCGGCGAGACGGCCGCGGACTGGAACACGTTCCGCGAAGCGGTGGCGCGGTCCATCCACCCCGAGGGGCCGGCCGAGGCGGCGGCCGCCGAGCGGGTCGCGTGGGTGCAGTACCGGCAGCGCCGGCTCGCCGCATTGGTGACTGGCCCGGAACCGACGACCCTCCCCCCGGACCCGGACACGATTACCGGCGCGGGAGTCGATCACCTCATCCCGGTCAGCCCGGCCGCCCCACCGGCGGTGCGGCTCGCCCATGTTCGGGCCGCCCTCGCCGGCCAGCGGGCGGCGGCGGCCGGGGACCGGGCGGTGACGGCAGCCCTGGCCGGGGAGGAGGTCGAACTGTCCTACAGCGCGGTGGCGACGGCAACGCGGACGGCGGGCAAGTTCCTCGGGTGGAACTTCATGGCGCGGCCGGACCCGTGGTGCGAGGTGCTCGCCGGGCTGGGGGTCGCGGTCGCGTCGCGGCTCGACGCCGGCTGGACGGCCGACCTGCTCCGGCGGGCCGTGGGCGCGGCCGGCGGTCGCGACGGTCGCGACCCGAAGGTGTTCCTGGGAGACGTGCGGGCCGCGGTCCTGGCCGGCACCGAGGCCCGCGGCCGGAAGGTCGGCGGCCTGGAGGCGGAGGAGGCGGCGCTCGTGGCCGACCTGCGGGCGGCCCGGGGCCGGGCGGTGGCCGAGGCGCTGCTGGCCGCGGGCGGAGCGGGAGAGCGGGCCGACCGGGCCGAGGCCCACCTGTCCCGGGAGCTGGACCGGGCGCTGGCGCACCTCGCCCGCCTCCGGGGGCTGCGGCCACCGCTGCCCCGGGGGCCGGCGCCGGCGGACGCGGGGGGGGAGGTCGAGTTCGTCCTGCGGCGGGCGGGGCTGGTCGGTTGATTCCACGATCCCACAACCGCGGGGGTGCTGTTCGAACGCCGGGGAACGGGCGATTGTCGTGTATGGGCCGGCCGCATCGGCCGGAGGGCGAGGAACGAGGAGGCGAGTTGCGTCGGCGCCGCCCCTCAGCCGCGAGCTCGGACCGGGCCCGTGGCGCCGCCGCCGGGCCAGCCCGACCTCAGGCTCCCGACGGCCGTTTCGAGCCGGCCCGGGTGGCGGCCGTGTCGGTGGTCGCCCCCGACCCGCGGCGGTGGATCGATGTCCGCGCGTCACCGCCCCCGATGGCCGACGGGCCCGCGCTCCGGGACGTGAGGTGTGCTGGTGCGGGTGAAGTGCTTCTTGCTGAGGTCGGCCCGTCTACCTGGCCGAAGGTCGCCGGGCGGGTGGCCCACTCCTGGGCGACAGTCCACCAGGTGGAGGTGGTGCTGGCCCACGAGCGGCCAGGGTCGCCGGGGCACCAGGTGGTCGAGGAGGTCGTGGGGCGGGCCGACCGGCGGCTCCGGGCGACGCTGGGGGGCTGGCGGCGCTGCGGCGGCTCCAAAGCCGGGCGGCGAAGCTGACGCAGGTCATCGTCGCCGCGGCCGAGACTGTGGTGATCCGATAGACGAATATCGCCGCCTCTCCTCGGTCGGAATCGCCGACCCCGTCCGGCCGGGTCTGCCCCGGACGTCTGCGGTGGCCGTCGCAGCCGCACCCCTACCGATTCGACGGTGTTAACGAGGAGTTTGGCTTGACCCATTTCGGGGTGGGACGGATAGAGCCTGTTATTTACCCAAGCACCTTGGCCCGCTGCGATGGAAGTATTCGAATATCGAGATACTGGATGGGTCGCGTTAGGAGCCGCGGCGAACGGGGTCGAGACGAGGCGTAGCGACCCCCGATGCGATGCGAATATGAGTCGAGCCTTCGCCCTTCGTTCGCGACCGTGCCTGGAACCGGACGCCAGATTTGCAGTTGGCCCGCCGCGCGGATACCATATCACACCACGACCCCCCGACCTCTGCCCACCCACCTATGCTTGAGCTCGTCAGTGTCATCGACGCCGACCGGTTTGCCGACGCCCTTGAGCACTGCCGACGGTTCCTCCTCTCAGTCGCCAACGCCGAGATGCCCGGCCATCTCGTCCCGAAAGGGGGCGCGAGCGACATAGTTCAGGAGTCGTTGCTGGCCGCGTACCAGTACCGTGACCGATTCCACGGCCGCACACTGGCTGACCTCCGGGCCTGGCTCCGCGGCATTCTGCTCCACGAGCTGGCCGACTTCCGTCGACGCTACACGGCGGCGCGGCGGGACGTGGCCCGCGAGGAGGTGGTTGAGCCCGGTGCGGCGGCCGGCCGGCCGGAACCGGTCGAACACCTGATCCGGATGGAGCGGTCGGTGGCAGTCACCGCCGCGATCGACCGGTTGCCGGCCGACGCCCGCGAGGTGGTGCTCCTGCGGCTCGAACACCGGCTCGGGTTTCGCGAGATCGGCACCCGGACCGGGCGGACTGAGGAGGGGGCGCGGAAGGTGTTCGTCCGGGCCGTCGACCGGCTCCGCCGCGCCGCCCCGGACCCGGCCGCCTGACCCGCTCGACCCCGAGGCACCGGCCATGTCGGCCCCGAGCCCGCTCCCCCGCCGCCCGGCCCTCCCGCCGGAGGGGGCCTCCGAGCTTTTACGGCTCATCGACGCCCTCGACCTGCTCGACCGGCTGATGCTCCTCCCCGCCGCCGGCGGCGCGTCAGGGGACGTCCCGGTCGGCCGGTTTCGGGCCCAGTCTCGGGTCGGAGCCGGGCGGTTCGGGGTCGTGTTCCTGGCCGAAGACCCCGAACTACGGCGGGAGGTGGTCGTCAAGGTGCCGCAGCCGGCGGTGCTGGCCGACCCGGAACTGCGTGGGCGGTTCGTCCGCGAGGCCCGGGCCGCCGGCCGGCTCGACCACCCCGGCGTCGTGTCGGTGTACGAGGCCGGGGAGGACCGCGGCCTCCCCTACCTGGCGGCGCGGTACGTGCCCGGCCCGACCCTGGCCGGCTGGCTGGCGGCCCGCCCGTCGCCGCCGAGCCCGACTGTCGCCGCCCGCGTCGTCGCGCGGCTGGCCGCGGCCGTCCACCACGCCCACGAGCGGGGCGTCCTCCACTGCGACCTGAAGCCGTCGAACGTTCTGCTCGGCGCCGGTCAGGCGTCTGGGGGTGTGCACGCGGTCGAGGTCGCCCCCGGTGAGTTCGTCCACCCGCAGGTGACGGACTTCGGCTTGGCCCGGTTGCTCGAGGACGACCCGTCCCAAACCCGCACCTTCCAGGTGGCCGGCACGCCTCTGTACATGGCCCCCGAGCAGGCCGCCGGCGACCGGCGGACGCTCACCTTCCGGACGGACGTCTACGCCCTGGGCGCGATCCTGTACGAACTGCTAACCGGCCGGCCGCCGTCCGCCTGGGGGCGCGACGCCGCGGCGCCCCATGACCCCGCCCGGCTCCGCCCCGGTGTGCCCCGCGACCTGGCGGCAGTCACGCTTCGGTGCCTGGAAACCGACCCGGCCCGGCGCTACGCCTCGGCCGCCGACCTGGTTCACGACCTCGGCCGATTCCTCGCGGGCGCGCCCGTCCGGGCGCGGCGGGCCAACCCCGGCGAGCGGCTGGTCCGGGCGGCCCGCCGGCACCCGGCTGCGGCCGCCGCTGTCGTGCTGGCCGTCGCACTGGTCGGCCTCCTCGTCCGGTTCGCCTACGCCCGCATGGAACACGCGGTCGAGATCCGCGAGGCCGAGCGGACGGCGGAGGTCGAGCGGTTCCACGCCCGGCTGGCGGCGGTCCGGGAGAGGCGGACCGGCCCGCCGTCCTCCGGGTGGGCGGCTGAGAACCTGGCCGACCTCCGCGAACTGGCTACCGCCGCGCCCGCCGCCGACCACCTGGCCGACCTCCGGTCCGAGGCCGTCGCCGCGCTCGCCGCCCCGGACCTCCGGCCGGTCCGCGTAGTCGAGGCCGGATTCGCCGCGTACTGCGCGTCGCACTCCCCGGACGGCGCGGCGCTGGCGGTCGGCGGGTGGCGTGCCGGGTCGGACGGCCTCGGGCAGGTACTTGTGGTCGACCAGGCCGGCGGGCGGCGGGTGCTGGCGTTCCCGCTGGCGACCGGCTGGGACCCGGAGCAGGACCGGTCCGACGGCTGCCGGTCGGTCGAGTACAGCCCGGACGGCCGGTGGCTGCTGGCGGGAACCCGGTCCGGCCGGCTGGTCCGGTGGGACCTCCGCGACACGGCCGCCATGCCGGTCGTGTGGGCCGCCCACGCCGACGACCCGGTCCCGCCCTCCCGCCGGGCGGTGAGTGATCTCGTCTTCGGCGGCGGCGGGCGGACCTTGTACTCGTCGACGTCGGTCACCGTCCGCGGCTGGAACGCGGCCGGCGGGTGGGCGGCGGCCGGCGTGTGGCGTGGGGCGACTGCCCCGAGCGGTGTTCGTGCGTTTCCCGCCGACCCGGTCTTCGAGTTCACACTCGGGGCCGGCGAGAAGCGGCTGGCCCGGCCCGGGCCCGACGGTGCCCCCGTCGGGCCGCACGGCCCGGCAGTGTTCGGGGACGGGTTCGCCCTGGCCCCGGGAGGGCGGCTGGCCGCGCTCACCACGGGCGGCAGTCTGGAACTGGCTCTCGTCCCGTTCACGCCCGCACCCGTCCCGCGGCCGTTCGTCATACCGGGCCGGCCGCGGAACGTCCGCTTCCCGGTGTACGACGCCGAGTTCAGTGCCGACGTCTCGGTTCTGGCGACCGCCGGCGAGCACGACCGCCGGGTCCGCCTCTGGGACGTGGCGGGCGGCGTCCTGGCGGCGGACCGGGTGGTCGGGGAGGGGAGCGGCCGGCTCACGTTCGCGCCGGACGGCCGGTCTCTCGGGGTGGTCGAGGGGGACCGGGTGGTGGTGTACGAGGTCACGGGGCGTGTTCGGGAGAGCATCGGGGCCGGGCCGTGGGCCGACCTCGTGGGGTACGCCGCGACCCCCGACGGGCGGACGGTGACGACGTTCCACCGGACCGAGGACCACGTCACCGAGGTGGCCACGTGGACAGAACCCGGCGTGCGGAACTCGACCCGTGTGGTGCCGAAGACGCTCACCGACGCCCGGCTGGCCGACGCCGCCCCGGACGGGCGCGCGGTGGCCCACGTGCAGGTCGTCGGCGGGGCCGAGCGGGTGCTGACCGACACCCACGGCGGGGTAGACTCGGACCGGCTGACCGACCTGCGGTTCGGTCCCGACGGCCGGCTGTGGGCGACGGACGCGCGGAGGGTTCGGGTCTGGACGCTGCCCGGCTGGGCGGAAGACCGGCCGCTCGAGAACGACCCGGCCGCGGTCGCCAGCGGGGTTGTGTTCCGGGCCGTCGCCCCCGGCCGGACGACGACACTGGTCGGCCGGCGGGACGGACGGGTGTACCGTCTCCCCGGCGGCCGAACCGTTCACCCCTTTCCGGCCCCGGTCACGGCGCTGACGCTGTCGGGTGATGAGACCCGAGCCGTGGTCGGCGGAGAGGGAGGTGAGGTCGTCATGCTCGACCTGCAGGGCGGGACGGCGCGGCCCATTCCGCACGCGCACCGCGACGCGGTGCGCGCCGTGGCGTTCGGCCCGGGAGGCTGGTTGGTGACGGGGTCGGCCGACGGGACGGCAAAGTTCTGGGCGGCTGGCGGCATGCTACTTCTGACGCTCCATACGGGCGGCGACGTCCGCAAGCTCGCCCTGAGCCCAGACGGTACCCGGCTGACGATGTTGATCGACGGAGAGCGGGCGGTCCGGCGGTGGCGGCTGGACCTTCTGAGGGCAGAGTTGCGAGCCCTCGGCCTCGATTGGCCCCACTAGCCAGGTTGTCATGGCCGTGGCTGCCGTTGCCGACCCGGCGGCAGTCGTCCGAGCCGCCGCTGACATGGGGGCAGGTTGTCGACGGGCCGTTCGCGCCGGCCGAGTTGGTGGCCGCCGCCCGGGAGTCTGGGGAGGCGGCGATTGGACGCCGCGCCAGGATCTAGACCGCACGGGCGGTAGACGCCGTGGCGGTGGCCGTCGAGGACCTGCTGGGGAACGGGCAGCGTGGAAGAGGTACACCTGTCTCGCGGGCTCGCTCGCGCCCTGGCGTAGTTGGGGCGTCGCGAGCCGTCCGCCGCCGGATATGCCGTCGACACACCCCGTTGATCTCACGCGCCGACCGCGTGGTCCGGCAGCGTGGCCGCCGTCGATAACCGAATATCGGTCATCCGCCTGAGCACCCTCCGGGCCGGACGGTCGTAGGTTCCGGGGGGTGCGGCGAGACGCTCCCTCCGGGGGATCGCCCGCCCCGGAAGTAGCAGGCCGGTCAGACGATGTTGATACCCTCGCCGGCGTCCAGTTCGCCGGTCGTGGTCACCGCGCCCCAGGCGTCGAGGGTAATCCAGTAACCTGCGGTCATGTCGCCGGCGACCGTCACGTCACCGGCCAGCGACCGGACCGTGATGTCGCCCGTCGCGGTGACGTCGCCGGCCACCGTCACGTTCCCGCGGGCGACTACCAACACGTCCGACACCAGGGTCGTCCCCGCGCCGGCGTGCATGTCGGCGCCGAGCGAGGCGAAGCCGGACCCGGCCCGGAGGGTCATGTCGCCGCCCGCGCTGAGCGTGAACCCGGCGGCGGTCGTCAGGCTGGTCGCCGCGGTCAGCGTCAGCGCCCCGCCGGCGAACAAGGAGGCGGCGACCTGGACCCGGCCCTGACTCGACGCCACGTCCAGGGTCGCCCCGGCCCGGACCGGGCCGGACACCGCGACGTCCCCGTGCGCCACGGCGGTGAACGCCCGCCCCGCCGTCACCTCGCCCGCCGACGCGATCGTGCCGTTGGCCTGGAGGCGGACGTCGCGGCCGGCCCGGACCGCCCCCGCGTCGCCGCTGTGGGTCGCGGCGGCGACGCGGAGGTCGGTGTGGGCGTGCAGCCAGACGTCGCCCGCCGGGCCGGCGACGACGTGTTCGGCGGTAATGGCGCTGTTGCGGGACTGGACCTTCACGGCCCCGCCGGCGGTGAGGTAGGTCACGGCCACGTTCCCGTTCGCCCCGACCTGGACGCTTCCCGGGACGGCGAAGTACAGCTCGACGTCGCGCTTGATGTTCGTGACGTCGAGATCCGGGCCGGTGTCGGCGTAGACGTCGGTCGCGGAGACTTCGAGGTTGAAGTCGCGGTTGGCGACCCG
>DASPHQ010000264.1:0-8916 GCA_035629595.1 Urbifossiella sp.
CCCGGTGGAGCCGCCGCAGGTGCTGGCGTCGATCTACAAGGGGATGGGGATCGACCTGGACGCGACGATGATGCCCGGACCCGGCGACCGCCCGATCCGGTTGGTGGAGGCCGAGCCAATCCACCAGCTGTTCCGGTGAGAGTGGATGAATCGCCGGATGAGTGGCCGCAAAAAGGCACAAAAAGCACAAAAATAAAGCATGGTTCTGAATTATGGCTCGGGCTTTGGTCCGTCCTTTTTGTGACTTTTGTGCCTTTTTGCGGCCATTGGTTCTGCTCCTCCTCGTGGCGCCCGTTTCGGCTGCGGAGCCGACCGTTCGCGCCGTCAGCGTCCGCGGCCTGCAACTCGGCGCCCCCACGACGCTCACCATCGACGGCGACGACCTCGGCAAGGCGCCGAAGCTCCTCCTCCCCTTCGCGGCGAAGCAGACGCTCGGCGAGAAGAACACCGAGAAGCAGGCCGCGTTCACCGTGACGCCAGACGCGGCGGTGGCCCCCGGCCTGTACCACCTCCGCGTCGTGACCGATGGCGGGGTCAGTCTGCCGACCGTGATCGCCGTCGACGCGCTCCCGCAGCGGCCGTTCGCGCCGGCGGTCGAATCGCTGCCGGTGGCGCTGCACGGCGCCGTCGGCGGCAGCCAGGTGCTCGAAACGACCTTCGCCGGCGCCGCCGGGCAGAAGGTGATCGTCGAGGTGGAGGCGCAGCGGCTCGGGAGCAAGCTGCGGCCGGTCGTTCATCTCTACACCGCGAAGCGGCTCCAACTCGCGTGGGCGTGGGGCGTGCCCGACCTGCTCGGCGACGCGCGGCTCGAAGCGACGCTGCCCGAAGCCGGCACGTACACGGTGACGCTGCACGACGCCGAGTACGCGGCGGGGAACCCCGGTTTCTTCCGCCTGAAGATCGGCCGCTGGGCCACCGCCGACCTGATGTTCCCGCCCGTCGCCGGGGCCGACACGAAGGCCATCGAACTGATCGGCGCCGGCCCGGCGGTGCGCGTCGAGCTGCCCGCGACGCGGACCGGCGGGCCGCTGGCGTGGCCGGCGGGCGGGGCGTGGTCCGGGCCGCGGCCCGTCCTGGAGATCAGCACGCGGGCCGAACGAACGGCCGAACCGGTGGGCGACACGCCGGTCGAACTGCCGGCCGGACCGGTCGGGGTGTCGGCGCGGTTCGCGGCGCCGTTCGCGGAGCACCGGTACAAGGTGCCGGTCGAGCCGAAGTCGAAGGTGCGGTTCGAGGTGTTCGCCGAGCGTCACCGCTTCCCGCTGGATGCCGCACTCGTGGTCCGCGACGACAAGGGAAAGCAGCTCGCCCGCGCCGAGGACGGCCCCGGCACGCTCGACCCGGTGCTCGAGTACGCGGTGCCGGACAAGACGACGAGCGTGACCGTCGGCGTGATCGAGACGCAAGGCCGCGCCGGCCCGCGCGCCGCGTACCGGCTCGCGGTCGATCACGGCGCGACCGCGGCGAAGGATTTGCGCCTGGTCACGCCGGCGCAGCGGCTGTCGCTCCCGGCCGGCGGCCGCGGCGTGCTGCCGGTATTCGCCGACCGGCGCGGGTTCGTCGGCCCGATCACGCTCACCCCGACGGGCCTCCCCGCCGGCTGGAGCGCGACCGGCACGACGATTTCCCCCGACGCCGACGGGGTTCTCGTCACACTCACGCGGACCGCCGCTGCCGCGGACGCGACGGTGACGGGCTGGACCGGGAACGGCCGCCCGCTGACGGTGAAGAGCCACCCGCTCGAGCGCTTCCAGCCGTGGCTCGCCGCCGAGTTCGCGGCGGCGCCTGTCGCCGGCAAGGCCGACGTGGCGGTCGATTGGAACGCGCTCCCCGACGCGGCCGCGCTCGCGCCGCCGTTCAAGCTCAAGCTGCCGGTGAAGGTGACGCGGCCGGACCCGGCGGCGCCCGTACGGCTGACGCTGCTGACGAGCCAGAACCCGCCGCTCCAGAACAACCAACCCGACGCGGCGAAGACGATCCGCGCCGAGAAGGCGGTCGAGCTCGCGGCGAAGGCGGCCGACGGCGAGTTGGTCGCGCTCCTGCCGCCGGAGTTGCCCGCCGACGGCTACGACCTCGCGGTGCAGGCCGAGGTTCTTTCCGCCGACAAGCAGCGGGTGCTGGCGACGGCGGTTACGACGGTTCGCCGGCTGCCCGTGCGGCTGCCGGTCGCGGTGAAGCTCGACGGCGGCGCGGCGGTCACTGTGACGCTCGACGCGAAGGCCGCGACGGTTTTCGAGCTGAAGGGCGAGGTGATCCGCGCCGGCGACTTCAAGGGCGAGGCGGTCGTCGCGCTGACGGGGTTCCCGCCGGGCCAGACGACGCAGGTGACGGTGAAGGCCGGCGAGACGAAGTTCGCGCTGAAGCTCGCGGTGCCGCCCGCGACGCCGCCGGGCGAGGTGCGCGGGCTGAAGCTGTCCGCGTCCGCGGCGCCCGACCCGGCGCAGGCGGCCGTCCGTGTGAAGGGCCGCGACCTCGATGTGATTCTGACTCTCCGGCCGGGAGCGAAGACGCCATGATTCGACGCCTCTCCGCACTCGCCGCGCTACTCGCGCTCGCGCCCCCCGCCCCGGCGCAGGAGCCGACAAGTGTCGCGGTCTCGCCCGCGGCGGTGACCGTCCGCCACCATCGCCATCCGCACTCACTCCAGGTACTCGGCCGCACCGCTGACGGGTTCTCGCTCGACCTCCACGCAGCGGCCACTTATGCCAGCGCCGACACGAAGGTCGCCACCGTGGACGCGGCCGGCTGGGTGCGCCCGGTGGCGAACGGCACGACGACGGTCACCGTCACCGCCGGCGGGAAGGCGACGGCCGTGCCCGTGACCGTGCAGCTCCCCGCGGCCGAGCCGGCGACGAGCTTCCGCCACGAGGTGATGCCGGTGCTGACGCGGGCCGGATGCAACATGGGCTCGTGCCACGGCTACTCGCTCGGCAAGAACGGGTTCAAGCTGTCGCTCCGCGGCGAGTCGCCGGAGCAGGACTTCGGCGCGGTCGTCCGCGACGCCGCCGGCCGGCGCATCAGCTACCTCGCGCCCGCCGACAGCCTGCTTCTGGCGAAGGGGCGCGGCGACGCCGGCCACGAGGGCGGGATGCGCTTCCCGCGCGGCAGCCTGTCCGACGACATCCTCACGCGCTGGGTGCGCGAGGGTACGCCCGGCGACCTGGCCGACGCCGGCCGCGTCGTCCGGGTGCGGCTCGTGCCCGACGTGCTGGTGTTGAAGCCCGGCCAGCGCCACCGCCTCCAGCTCCTCGCCGACTACGCCGACGGCTCGACGCGCGACGTGACCCGGCTCGGGTTGTTCGCCGCGAACAACGACCTGCACGCGAAGGCCGACGAGGCCGGCGTGGTGGTCGGCGGGCTCCCCGGCGAGACGGCGGTCATCGGCCGGTTCGAGCGCATGTTCGCCGCCACCGGCGTCACCGTCCTCGACGCCGCCGGATCGTTCACGCCGGCGCCGGTGCCGACCCACCTCATCGACCGCCCCGTCGTCGAGAAGCTGAACCGCCTGCGCGTCGCGCCGTCGGGGCTGGCGACGGACGAGGAGTTCCTGCGGCGGGCTTACCTCGACCTGATCGGCGTGCAGCCGAAGCCGGACGACATCCGCTCGTTCCTCGCCGACCGCGACCCGCGCAAGCGCGAGAAGCTGCCGGACGCGCTGTTCGCCCGGCCCGAGTTCGTCGACCACTGGTCGCTCAAGTGGGGCGACCTGCTGCAGAATTCGCGCACGAACGCGAGCCCCGCGGCGGTGTACCAGTTCCGCGAGTTCATCCGCGGCGCCGTGGCGGCGAACACGCCGGCCGACGAGTTCGCCCGCCGCGTGCTGACGGCGCGCGGCGGGCCGGCCGACGACCCGGCGAGCGGGTACTTCGCGGCGAGCAAGGACACCAACGACACGGTCGAGCGGGTGACCCAGGTGTTCTGCGGCGTGCGGATGCTGTGCGCCCGCTGCCACTCGCACCCGCTGGAGAACTGGACGCAGGCCGATTATTTCGGCATAGCCAGCTTCTTCACGCAGGTGGCGGTGCGACCGGACGCGCGGACGCCGGCCGTGCCGAACAGCAAGATGATCGCCCTGAACTTGAGCGCCGGTTCGGCGACGAACCCACGCACCGGCAAGGTGCAGCCGCCGCGGTTCCTCGGCGGCGCCGAGCCGACGCTGCCGGCGGGCGTCGACCGCCGCGACGCTTACGCCGCGTGGCTGACGAGCCCGCAGAACCCGTTCTTCGCCCGCGGCCTCGTCAACCGGGTGTGGAGCTACTTCTTCCACCGCGGCGTCATCGACCCGGTGGACGACGTGCGCAGCACCAACCCGCCGATCAACCCCGAGCTGCTCGACGCCCTCACCGCCGACTTCGTGAAGAGCAAGTTCGACCTGCGGCACCTGATGCGGACGATCGTGGCGTCGGCGACGTACCAGCGGTCGAGCGTGCCGACCGCGTCGAACAAGCACGACGAGCAGAACTTCTCGCGGGCGGTGCCGCGCCGCGTCCCGGCTGAGGCGCTGCTCGACACGCTGGTGCAGGCGACGGGCGTGGCGGAGAACGTGGGCGGCGCCCCCGGCGGGTTCCGCGCGGCGCAACTCCCGGACGGCGATGTGGCGAGCGATTTTCTTCGGCTGTTCGGCAAGCCGCAGCGGATGGACGCGTGCGAGTGCGAGCGCGACAACGGGTCGAACATGCTGCAGGCGCTGAGCCTGCTGAACGGCAAGAGCATTCTTGGCCGCGTCCGCAACCCGGCCGCGCGGCCGGCGCTGCTGCTCCGCGAGAAGCTGACCGACGAGAATTTGGTGATCGAGCTGTACCTGTGGTCGCTGGCGCGGCACCCGAGCCCGCGCGAGCTCGCGGTCGGCGCCGAGTTCGTCCGGTCGGCCGGGGCGCAGAAGGACCAGGCGGCGCAAGACCTGATGTGGGCGCTGCTGAACTGCCGCGACTTCCTCCTGGTACACTGATCGGAGCCGACACACTGTCACACCCGGGAGTTCCCGTGCGCGCGCTCGCGGTCGTCTTTCTCCTCGGCCTCGCCCCCCTCCTCGCGGCCCAGGCGCCGAAGGAGAAGACCGACCAGGAGCGGCTCCAGGGCGAGTGGGTGCTCGTCGGGCTGGACGTCCGCGAGGAGCTCGTCCCGGCCGCGAAGCTCGCCGGCACGACGCTCGTGGTCCGCGGCGACACGTACGCCACCGTCGTGAAGAAGAAGGAGTACCCGACGACGTTCAAGCTCGACCCGAAGCAGGACCCCAAGCACATCGACATGCTCGTCCCCGACGAGTCCGGCACGCCGCGGCTCGCCAAGGGCATCTACAAGATCGACGGCGACAAGTTCGTCGTCTGCCGCGGGCAGGCGCCCGGCGGCGAGCGGCCGCGCGACTTCGTGAGCAGCGCGACCAACGACGTGTTCGTGGTGACGTGGGAGCGGAAGGCGAAGCCCTGAGCGCCGGCCCGCCGGCCGTGCGCGAAAAATTCGTGTCCGGTCCGGCGCCTCCGTTTCGTATCACCGTTCATCCGGCCGGCCCGGGGCGCTTTCATCACGAGGGGGTGACGCCCCGGGCCGGTTTAGTCACATTTCGACATTCTTCGAGCCCGGGTGCGGATAGCACACCCGCCGCGGCGGGCGAGCTTTCAGCACCCCGGGCCCGTCGCGAGCGTGTCACCGCTTCGGGTACGGCGGCGGCGGGGCGGGGTATCGCGGCGGGTTCCTCCGCAGCTCCGCCTGCAACACCTCCACCGCCCGCGTCAGCTGCTGGTCGTCGCCGGCGAACTCCCGCGCCGGGTCGTTGTCCACCACGATGTCCGGCGACACGCCGACGTTCTCCATCACCCACTCCTTGCCGCCCAGGTCGTACCGCGAGAACTCCGGCTTACTCAGCGTGCCGCCGTCGAGCAGCGGCAGCGACCCGCGGATGCCGACCACCCCGCCCCAACTCCGCTTGCCGATCAGCGGCCCCAGCTTGTGGTGCCGGAACCGGTACGAAAAGATGTCGCCGTCCGACGCCGAGAACTCGTTCAGCAGGCACGCCATCGGGCCGACGAACGTGCCGGCCGGGTCGATCGTCGGCTCGGCATTGCGGGCGATGCCGACCATCGCGGCTTCGCGCCGCAGCCGCTCGATCAGCATCGGCGACACGTTGCCGCCGCCGTTGCCGCGCACGTCCACCACCAGCGCCTGCTTCCGCAGCTGCGGATAGAAGTGCTTGGCGAACTCGTTCAGCCCCGCCGCCTGCATGTCGGGGACGTGGAGGTAGCCGACCTTGCCGCCGGTCGCGTCCGACACCGTCTTGATGTTCCCCTGCACCCAGGCGTAGTAGTACAGGCCCGCCTCGTCGTCCGTCGGCGTCACCACCACCCGCCGCGCCCCCGCGGCCGCGGGCGTCGCGCTCACCGACAGCACCACCGCCTTCCCGGCGGTGTTCACCAGCAGCTCGTTGACGTTCTTCACGCCGCTCGTCGGCCGACCGTTCACCGCCACGATCCAGTCGTTCACGCCCACGTCCACGCCGACCTCGGTCAGCGGCGACCGGCTCTTGGGGTTCCAGTTCTCGCCCGGCAGCACGCGGGTGAGCTGGAAGAAGCCGGTCTTGTCGTCGCGCCGGTACTCGGCCCCGAGCAGACCCTGCTTCACCCGGCGCACCTCCGGCATCTCGCCGCCGCCGACGTAGGCGTGGCCGGCGTTCAGCTCGGAAATCATCTCGCCGATCACGTACGTCAGGTCGGCCCGGTGCGCGACGTGTTCGAGCAGCGGCTCGTACTTCTTGCGGACGCCCTCCCAGTCCACGCCGTGCAGGCCGGGGTCGTAGAAGAAGTCGCGCATCTGCCGCCAGCTCTCGTGGTACATCTGCTTCCACTCGGCCCGCCGGTCGAGCGCCACTTCGAGGCCCGACACGTCGATCGCCTCACCCACCGCGACCGGCCCGGCCTTCGGCAGGTCGATGACGCCGTACTTGCCGTCCTTCGAGATCAGCATCTTCTTGCCGTCGGCGGACACCTCGTAGCCGCCGACCGGGCCGAGCGCCGCGTCCTTCCGGCTGGTCACGTCGAACACGCAGAGTTGCGGCGCGGCGTCCTTCGCGGTCGAGCGGACGTAGTAGAGGCTGTTCCCCGTCGCCGTCAGGCTGCGGTACTGTCCGGCCGGGCCGGGGAGGACGACGACGCGGCCGCCGAGGCCGTCGAGGTCGATTTTGAGGTCCGCCGGCGGGTCTTTCTTGTCGTCCTTCTTGTCCTCCTTCTTCTCGGCCGGCTCGTCGTCCAGCCGCGGCCGCAGCGGGTTCGGCGTGTTCTTCGCCAGCGTCAGGAGGTAGGCGCGGTTCATGTCGCGGTAGGCGTGGTTCCACTCGGTCTGGCTGTAGATCGGGTTGAAGTCGCGGGCCGAGACGAGGTACAGGTACTTGCCGTCCGGGCTGAACGCCGGCGACCCGGCGCCGTACCACCCGTCGGTGACCGGCGTCGATTTGCCGGACGCGAGCGAGAAGAGGTGGACCTTCTGCAGCGAGTCCACCTCGGGCCGGGAGTACGCAACCCACTTCGAGTCCGGCGCCCACACGTAGTCGCGGATCTCGAACGCCTTCGCCTGATCGACCAGCGTCACCGCCTTCGTCGCCACGTCCACGACCTGCAGCCGCAGCTTCTTGTCGCCCCACAGGAGCTTCTTCGAGTCGGGCGACCACAGCAGGTCGTACTTGTACGTGTCGGCGCCGGCGGTCACCGCCTTCGCGGGTGCGCTGCCGTCGGCGGGGCCGACGTGAATCTCGTCCTCGCCGGTGGCGTCGGAGACGAACGCCACGCTCTTGCCGTCCGGCGAGAACTTGGGGTTCCTCTCGTGGACGCCCGGCGTCTGCGTCAGGTTCCGCGTGACGCCGGCCGCGGCGGGGACGGTGAACACGTCGCCGCGGGCGCCGAACATCACCCGCTTGCCGTCCGGCGCGATCTCGTAGGCCGTCACCTGCTTGCTCACGTCGGTCAGCGCGGCGCGAGCGCCGAGCCGGTCGTCGAGGATGCGGACGGACACCTTCTCCGCCTTCCCGGCCGCGGCGTCGAACCGGTACAGGTAGCCGCCGTTCTCGAACACGACGGCCTTCTCGCCGGCCGACGGGAACTTAATGTCGAACTCGGTGAAGTCGGTGTGCCGCTGCACCTGCTTCGTCTTCGGCTCGACGGAGTACAGGTTGAAGCGCATCTCCTTGCCGCGGTCCGAAATGAAGTACACCTTCCCGCCGACGACCATCGGGAAGATGTCCTGGGCCGGGTCGTCGGTCAGCTGCTCGGTCTTCTTGCTGGCGAAGTCGTAGAGCCACACGTCGTCGGCCATGCCGCCGCGGTAGCGCTTCCAGGTGCGGAACTCGCGGAAGATGCGGTTGTACGCGAGCTGGCCGCCGTCGGGCGTGTAGCTGGCGAACCCGCCGCGCGGCAGCGGCAGCGGCTCGGGGAGCCCGCCGGCGACGGGGACGGTGTAGAGCTGGCCGATGAAGTCGTTGAACGAGCGCATGCGGGAGCGGAACAGGACGTTTTTGCCGTCCGGCGTCCAGCCCATGACGATGTTGTTCGGCCCCATCCGGTCGGACACGTCGTCGCGGCCGAGGGTGGCGGTGAAGGTGAGGCGCTTCGGTTCGCCGCCCTCGGCGGGGACGACGAAGACTTCGGTGTTGCCGTCGTATTGGCCGGTGAACGCGACGGCGGTCCCGTCGGGCGAGAAGTGGGGGAACATCTCGAACCCGGGGTGCGACGTGAGCCGCCGGGCGGTGCCGCCGGCGGCCGGCACGGTGTACAGGTCGCCGGCGTAGGTGAAGACGACGCGGTCGCCGTGGATCGCGGGGAAGCGGAGCAGCCGCGCCTCGCCGGGGTCGGCGGCGAGCGGGCCGGCCCCGGCGGCGAGCGCGGCCAGGGTGAGGAGGGCGAGTCGGGTCATGGCGGCCTCGGGGCGCGGGTG
>DASPHQ010000265.1:0-13150 GCA_035629595.1 Urbifossiella sp.
TTCTCGGCTCGGGGCTTCTCGGCTCGGGGCTTCTCGGCTCGGGGCTTCTCGGCTCGGTAGCCGCGGGCTTCAGCCCGCGTCCACCTGCGGGGAGTACCAGTGAGTCACGCGATTCGATCCCCGTAGCTCACGCGGGCTGAAGCCCGCGGCTACCGAGCCGAGAAGCCCCGAGCCGGCCGGTTGGAAACCGGCCCCACGGTCAGTTCAGAAACAGAAACTCGTTGCTCGCCAGCAGCGCCTGCGCGAGCACGTCCCACGCGGCGGGCGCGCCGGCCAGCGCCAGCCCGGCGGTCGTCTCGGCCGCGGTCGGGTCGCGCAGCAGCACGCGCCGGTACAGCAGCCGCACCACGTCGCGCGGCGTCGCCCCGTCGCGGGCCGGCTGCCGCGCCGCGCCGACGGCGGCGGCGCGGACGTACGGGCTGTTCAGGAAGTACAGCTGTTGCAGCGGCGTCACCGTCGGCTCGCGCTTCTCGCCGTGGGCCTTCGGGTCGGGCAGGTCGAACAGCCGGTGGACGTCCGCCGCCCGCTGCCGACTCACCTTCCCGTACACCGTGCGGCGGACCGCGAACGGCCCGTCGAGGTCGTCGGACGGGCCGCCGCCCTTCAGGTCGAGCCGACCGCTCACCTGCAGCATCGCGTCGCGCCAGCCCTCCACTTCGAGCCGCTTCCGGTGGGCGCGCCACAGCCAGCGGTTGTCGGCGTCACGCGCAGCAAATCCGTCGTCGTGTCGGCTCGACTGCCCGTACGCCGCCGACAGCACCAGCTCGCGGACGAGCCACTTCACCGACCAGCCGTTGGCGACGAACCGCGCCGCGAGGTCGTCCAGCAGCTCGGGGTGCGTCGGCGGGTCGCCGAGCGCGCCGAAGTTGCTCGGCGTGGCGACCAGCGGGCGGCCGATCACCCAGCCCCAGACGCGGTTCACGAACACGCGCGCCGTCAGGCCACGGGCGTCGGTGACGATCGCCTCGGCCAGCTCGCGCCGGCCGCTTCCCATGCGGAACGGCTCCGGCTCGCCCGCCGACAACACGCGCAGGAACCGCCGCGGCACCAGTGCCGGCCCGGTCTTCATCGGGTTGCCGCGGACGAACACCGGCAGGTCGCGCATCACGCCGGGCTTGAACGTCAGGCTCGTCCAGGCATCGCCGTCGGCCGTCACCCACGTCCCCGCGTCGCGCACCGCCGGCGTCAGCGGGCCGGAATACAGCTTCTTCTCGCGCGCCTTCAACTCCGCCACCTCGGCGTCGTACTTCTTCGCGTCGCGCTCGAAACGCGTCGGGTCGCGGCCCTCCTTCATCGCGGTCGTGCGCAGTTCCTTCGCGTAGCCCGCCTTCATCCCGGCCTCGGACAGCCGCAGACGGACCGTGCTCATGGCGTCGGTGTCCGCGTCCGGGTCGGCGGTGAGCGGCCGCTCGACCAGCTGCGTGCTCGCCATCACGCCCGTCAGGGCGTAGTAGTCCTCGGCCGTTACCGGGTCGAACTTGTGGTCGTGGCAGCGGGCGCACGCCACTGTCAGCCCGAGGAAGCCGCGGGTGACCACGTCCACCCGCTCGTCCCACTCGTCGGCGACGATGCCGGCGATCACGTCCGGGGCCAGCTTCGGTTCCTTGTGGTACACCGGCGACAGGCCGAGGAATCCAAGCGCGGCAAGGTCGGCGGGCGCCAGCCCCGGCATCAGGTCGGCGGCGAGCTGACGGCGGACGAAGTCGTCGAACGGCACGTCGGCGTTGAACGCGGCGATCACCCAGTCGCGGTAGCGGAACGGGAACCGCGGCGGCCGGCACGTCGATTCGCCGGTCGAATGGTCCTCGGCGTAGCGGGCCACGTCGAGCCAGTGCCGCGCCCACTTCTCGCCGAACCGCGGCGACGCGAGCAACTCGTCCACCAGCCGCTCGTAGGCGTCGGGCCGGTTGTCGGCCGCGAACGCCTCGACCTGTTCGACCGTCGGCGGCAGGCCGATCAGGTCGAAGTACACCCGCCGCGCGAGCGTGCGGCGGTCGGCCGGCGCGGCGGGGCGGAATTTCAGTTCGTCGAGCTTCGCCAGGATGAAGTGGTCGTGCCGGCGGGTCGGCCAGTCGGGCTGCGAGATCGACGGCAGAGCGTGCTCGCGCAGCGGCCGGAATGACCAGAACTGCTTCGCCGCGGCCATGTCACGCGCCACCGGTCCGGCCTGCGTCGCCCGCTTTTCCGGGAGCACGGCCCCCGCCTTCACCCACGCCCGCAGGTCTTGAACGGCCCGCTCCGGGAGCTTTCCCTTCGGCGGCATCGACGGCGCGTCGGGGTGGTACTCGACCGCTTTCAGCAGCAGGCTCGCCGCGTCCTTCGGGACGACCGCCGGGCCGGAGTCGCCACCCTTGCGGATGCCGTCGGGGGTGTCGAGGGTGAGGCCGCCCTTGGTCTTTTTCCCGGCCGCGGAGTGGCACGAGTAGCAGTGCTCGGCGAGGACGGGGCGGACCTTCCGCTCGAAGAAGTCGGCGTCGTCGGCGCGCGCGGCGGCCGGCAGGGCGACAAGGAGGAGGACGGTCGCGAGGCGGGGCATGTAGCGCGTTTCGTGGAAGGGGCGGTGGCGGGTAGGGAAAGTGTACCGCGGTTCGCAGCGGCGGGCGAGGGGTTGGCGGGGGTTGGCGGTGCGATGCGAATGGCTCGATCGGCGGAGCGACAAGCTGGTAGCCGCGGGCTTCAGCCCGCGCCCACCTGAGGCGACCACCAAGGGGTAACGCGGCCCAGACACCGCGGACGTGGGCGCGGGCTGAAGCCCGCGGATACCGGCGGGACACACACCCGCCGAAACGACACGAAACGGGCACGCGAGTCACGACCGCCCCGCGGTGTCGAGAAAGACGACGCACGACGGGTTACCGACCGGCGTGTAGTGCCCGGTGAAGGCGAGGCCACCCGTCGCCCGGTCTACGCGGAAGACCGCGACGTTGTCGCCGCGCTGGTTGCAGCAGTACAGGAACCGATTCGTCGGGTCGAAGGCGAAGCTGCGCGGGTAATTCCCGCGCGTCCACTCGTCGCCGGCGTGGGTCAGCGTGCCGGTCGGGCCGACGGCGAAGATGCCGATGCTGTCGTGCAGCCGGTTGCCGACATAGACGAACTTGCCGTCGGCCGACACCAGGATTTCCGAGCAGAAGTTGCTCCCCGCAAACCCGGCCGGGAGCGTCGAGAGCGTCTGCCGGGCGGTCAGCCGCCCCGCCGCCGCGTCGAAGTCGAACAGCACGACGGTCGAGCCCTCCTCCTGCACCGAGTAGAGCCAGCGGCCGTTCGGGTGGAAGTGGACGTGCCGCGGCCCGTCGCCCGGCGGCAGCGCCACCGCCGGCGGGTCGTTCGTCGCCAGCACGCCCTTCTCGGCGTCGAACTTCCACACGTAAATCTTGTCGAGCCCGAGATCGACGTGCAGGACGTACCGGCCGGCGGGGTCGGCGAGAATCTGGTGGGCGTGGGTGCGGTCGTGGCCGCTGAACGCGAAGCCGCCCCGGCGGCGCGTTCGTGGCGCGGGTCGGACCGACCTTGCCGTCATCGACCTTCACGTCGCTCGCGGCGCCGAGTCGGCCGTCGGCAAGGACCGGCAGCACCGCGACCGACCCGCCGAAGTAGTTGGCGACGAGCAGGAACCGACCCGACGGGTGGATGCTCACGAAGGTCGGCCCGGCGCCGCCGGAGCGGACGGTGTTGAGCGGCGTCAACTTCCCGTCGGTGCGATCGATGTTGAACGCGGTGACGCTCCCTTCGCGCTGGTCGCCCTGCCGGTCGGTCTCATTCGCGGAGTACATCCGCGTGCCGGCGGCGTTCACCGCCAGGTGGCTCGGGCTCGTCCCCATCTCGTGAACGCCGGCGGGCGTCAGCGCGCCGGTGGTACGATTCACGCGGAATACGTGGATGCCGCGACCGTTCCCCGGCGGCAGATCGACCTGTGTCGGGAGCACGTCTCGCAGCGGCGAGCTGAACGTGCCGACGTAGGCGAACAGCGGCGCCTCGGCCGGCTGCGCGCGAGCCAGGCCGGCGAGCGGCGCCGCGGCGGAAGCGGCAAGGAAGGTGCGGCGGGAGCCGTGGGACGGGGTCATGGGATGCGGCCTTCGGCGTCAGGTGGTTCGGGAGTGCGGGGCTGGCACGGTCACCTTCGGTCGCAACGTATGACCTGGCAAGGTTTCACGTCGTTCCCGGCGGGCGGGTGTCACTCTCACATAGTTTCGTCTGGCCGACTCAATGCGTCTGGTGACCCCCCGGGGGGTGGGTCAGACACAATGAACCACGCCCAAACGACCTGCCGGGGGCGAAAAGTGTATGCGCTCCGCCACCGCCGGACACATGATGGGTGGGACGACCTCAGGGCACCTGCAATGACTCCGACCCACAAACCCGCGACCGTGCTGAACTGCCTCCGGGCGGTCGCCGACGGCCCGGCCGACGCCGCGCTGCTGGCCCGGTTCACCCGGGACCGCGACGAGGCGGCGTTCGAGCTGCTCGTCTGGCGGCACGCCGGGATGGTCCTGGCCGCGTGCCGGGCCGTCCTCCGCGACCACCACGCCGCCGAGGACGCCTGCCAGGCCACCTTCCTCGCTCTCGCCCGTCAGGCGCACGCCGTCGGCGGTCGGGGAACGGCCGCGGGGTGGCTGTACCGCGTTGCCCGCCGGACCGCGGCCCGCGCAGCGCGCCGTCGCCGTCCGGTTGAACCAGGCGGTGCGCTCGACCAGCTCCCCGCCCCCGCGGCCGGTGCGGAGCCCGACGCGGACGCGGTCGCCGCGCTCCACGACGAACTCGACAGGCTGCCCGAGAAGTACCGCGTGCCGGTACTGCTGTGCTTCCTCGAAGGGCTGACCTACGCCGACGCGGCGCGGCGGCTCGGGTGGCCGGTCGGCACGGTCGCCGGGCGGGTGGCGCGGGCGAAGGACCGACTCCGCGCCCGGCTGATCGGCCGCGGCGTGGGTGTGCCGGCGGCGGGCGTCGTGGCGCTGGTCGGGGCGGTGTCGGTCGTGCGCCCGGCGTTCGCCGCGACCACGACGCGGGCCGGGGCGGCGTTCGCGGCGGGGGCGGTGCCCGGGGTGTCGGACCCGGTACTCGAACTGGCGAAGGGAGCGGTGCGAACCATGATCGTGTCGAAACTTCAGCGGACGGCCGGGGCGCTCATCGCGTTCACGGCGATGGCGGCAGGTGGGGTGTGGGCTGGCGGTCAGCCCCCGGGCGCGGGCGGGCAACCTGGCGCGCCCCCGGCCGCGGCGGCGCGGCCGGTTGCCGGGGCGCCGGAACCGCCGGCCGAGCGGACCGCGACCGCGGCGCAGCGGCGCAAGAGCCTAAACAACCTGAAGCAGATCATGCTGGCGGTCCACAACTACGACTCGACGCACGGCCACCTCCCGTCCGACATCCGCGACCCGGCGGGGAAGGCGCTGCTGAGCTGGCGCGTCGCGCTGCTGCCGTACATGGAGCAGGACGCGCTGTACCGCCAGTTCAAGCTGACCGAGCCGTGGGACAGCGAGCACAACCTGAAGCTGCTGGCGAAGATGCCGGCGGTGTTCCGCGTCGGGTTCGAGCCGGAGGGCGCGACGCACACCTTCTACCAGGCGTTCGCCGGGCCGGGCACCCCGTTCGGCACCCTCCGCCCCGCCCCGGGCGGCCCCGGTGCCGGAGCGAGCGGCCCGGCGGGGGGCGCCGACGGGCCGTCGGGCAAGGGGCTGGTCGGCCTGGGCCGGCCCCGCGGTATTCGGCTCGCCGAAATCCCCGACGGCACGGCGAACACGTTTGGGGTGGTCGAGGTCGGGCCGGCGGTGGCGTGGAGCAAGCCGGCCGACGTGCCGTACAGCCTGAAGGGGCCGATGCCGAAGCTGGCGTGGCCGTTCAGCAACGGGTTCCACGCGGCGATGATGGACGGTTCGGCCCTCGCCGTGCGGCCGGGTCTCGCCGAGGCGGACCTGCGCAAGCTGATCGAGATGGACGACGGACAGCAGGTGCCGGACCTCCGCAAACTCCGCCCCGCGACGCCGGCCGACACGCCCGAGGAGCGGGCGGCGCTCCGCGACCTGGTCGCCCGCAACAAGACGAAGGTGGTGGAGGTCGAGCGGCTGATGAAGGAGCACGTCGAACTGCTGAGCGGCGCGGTCGGCCGGACGACAGACGGGGGCGAGGCCGAGGACCAGGCCGCCGGGCTGGACCACATCATCGCCGAACTGCGGGAGCGGAACGCGGCGCTGCGGGGCCAGAAGGGCGGCCCGCCGACGCCGCCAATGACGCGCGACGTGTTGCCACGCAAGTAACGTCCCCGCTCCACCCCGGTCGCCGGGGCGGCGTTCGACCGCCCGCTAGCGCCAGTCGAACAGGGTGAACCCGGCAGCGCGGTCGGCGGCGTCGGTGTCGAGTGCGAACGCCTCCCGCCGGTCGCCGCCGGCGGCCGCACACGTCACCACCCGCATCCCGAACCCGGGCCGGGCGCCGGCCGTCTGGACCCCGTAGGCGTAGCCGACGCGGGTGCCGTCCGGCGACCAGCGGACGAGGACCGGGGCCAGCACCCGGTTCACCCCGCCCGGCTCCGCGGCCGCGACGCGGCGGGCGCCGGCGTCGAGCACCACCGCCTCGATCCCGCCGTCGGCCGTCGAGCGCAGGTACGCCGCGCGCTTCCCGTCGGGGGCGAACGCCGCTTGCTGCACGCCCTCCGTCTTCGGGGCGAGTTCCTCGACCGTGCGGCCGTCGCGGGACACCCGGCAGAGCGCCGCGTACGACTCGCCCCCTGCGATGAGCCAGAACCGGCGCTCCCGCTTCACCGTCAGGAACCAGCCGCCGTCGGCCGACCAGTCTATCGCGTCGTGGCCCGCCGGCAGTGGCAGGCGCTCCGTGGCCCCGGTGGCCGGGTCGGTGAGGACGGACTCAACCACGTCCGGCCCGATCAGCGCCACGCGGGTGCGGCGGGCGAGCGCCTGCGTGCCGTCCGGCGACCACGCGACGAAGTACGGCAGGGCGTCGCCCGAGGCGTACACCCACCGCGTCGGCTCGAACGCCACCGGCGGACCGGGGCGGATGAGCCACACCCGCCCGAGGTGGAAGACCGGTAGCCGGCAGTCGGGCGTGGGGCAGCCGGCGAAATTCAACTCCGCCCGCCCGGCCGGTTCTCGGGAGGGCTTGACGTTCCGGGCGGCATGCGCAACGGCGTCGTTCGTCAGCCGCGTCACCTCCGCGCCGGCCGGCGTCAGGTAGCGCACCACGCCCGGCGTCCCGACGATGATCCGCGATCGGTCGGCCGCCGGCGGCGCGACCGCCGGCGCCGGGGCGGGCGCCGGCCCCTCCTGCCCCGCCACGAGCCCGACCGCGGCGACCACCGCCGCCACGGCGCCGGTCCCACGCCACCACGTACGTCCGCTCCGCATCGCCGCCTCCGCCAGTTCCCTGGCCCGCGGGGTGAAGGAAACGGGGGTTCGGACGGCCGCCGCCGCCCGCTCGGCGGCCACCGCCGCGAGCACCGCCGGCGCCAGCCCGCGGTCGCGCAGCCGCGCCGCGAGCGTCCTCCGCGCCGCCGCCAGCCGGCTGCTGAGCGTCCCCTCGGCGATCCCGAGTTCCTTCGCCGCCGCGGGGCGCGACAGGCCTTCGAGCTCGCACAGCACCACGGCGGCGCGGTACTTCGCCGACAGCCGGCCGACCTCGTCCAGCACCGCCGCGGCCGCGTCAGGGTCGAACGGCTCGGCCGGTCGGGCCGGCACGTCGGCGGCGAGCCCGACGACCTCCCGCCGCCGGCCCGCCCGCGCCGCGGCCTTCCGCGCCACCCGGACGGCGACGCCGTACAGCCACGCCCCGAGCGGCTCGCCGCGGCGGACCGCGGCGGCCCGGCGGGCGAGGACGAGGAAGACGGCCTGGAAGGCGTCGTCGGCCAGGTGGGTGTCGCGGGTGAGGCGGCGGCAGACCGCGAGGACCGCGGGGCCGTGGCGGCGGACGATCTCGGCGAACGCCTCGCCGTCGCGGTCCAGGACGAACCGGCCGACGAGGTCGGCGTCCGGGGGCGGGGCGAGGCGGGCCAGGTGCAGCCGGAGCCGGGCGGCGAGGGCGGTCATCCGTGAACCTCCGGGGCGGCCACCGTGCCGCCCACCCCACCCTTGCCCGGCGGCGGCCGGGCGCGTCGGTCGTGGCTCCTGGAATTCTCGCCGGCCCGGCGGGCGGCGTCAGCGCCAGTCCGGGGCGCCGAGGGTGAAGATCCACTGACCCGGCCCCTTCGCGGTCAGAACCGTTCGGGTGTTCCGCCCGTCCGCGTCGGCGACCACCAGGCGCGACTCCGTTTCCATCCGGGCACGCTCGTCGTCCGTGCCCGGGTGGAGCTGCCGCCAGGTGTAGGCGAGCTTCGTCCCGTCCGGGGACCAGCACATCCCCTGCAAGTCGCCGTTCGGGGGAATGTTCGCGACCGGCGTGACGCGGCCGGTCGCCACGTCGATCACCACGAGGTCGTCCCGCTCCGACTCGTCCTTCCCGCCGGCAACCTTGAAGAAGGGCCGCAGGCCGAGCAGCCGCGTCCCGTCCGGGGACGTGGCGCCGCCGGCGACGACGGCCGTCCCATCGGTCACCGCCTTCGACTCGGTGCCGTCGCGGTTCATCAGGTAGACGCGGCCCTTCGGAACGGTGGTCGTGAAGGACAGCTCCGTCGTCACGAACCGGCCGTCGGCCAGCCAGCCGCCGACGACGTGTTCCGCCGGCAACTTCACCCGCGTCGCCTTCCCGGTCCGCGCGTCCACGACGCGGTGATCGAACCCCGCCCCCTCGCGCCCGCCCTGGCGCCCGGCCGCCCGCCCGGCGACCAGCGCGGACCCGTCGGCCGACCAGTAGACCGTCTCGCAATCGATTTTGAGGTCGATCGGTTCCTCCTTCGTGCCGACGGCGTGGACGAAGAGCGACCGCCGCAGCACCTGCTCCCCCGGGGCCGAGGCGACCGAGCGGACGACCGCCACCCGCTTGCCGTCCGGCGACAGCTTGGCGTCGAACGCGAAGCCGGCTTCGGGGTCGTGCGTGGCGAGCGGCGTCTCGTTCTTCCCGTCCGGGTCGATGAGGACGAGGGTGCGGTCCTTCTTGATCAGAATCCTGTTCGGCCCCTTCGCTGCCGGCCGGGCTGCGGCCGGCGGTTGCGCCACGGCGAGCGCGACCCCGGCCGGTGGCGTGTCGGGGACGGGCGGTGCCGCGAGCAGGCCGGCGGCGAGTGCGACGCCGGCGACTGCGGCGAGGGCGAGCGGCACGAGCCGGAGCTTGTGGAGGAGCATGGTACGAAGGACTCCGCGCGAGAGGGCGGCGACCGCGGCGGGGGCCGGGGCGCCGGTGGCGAGGGCAGAGGTTACAGACGCTAGCGCGGGCGGGACGCCCACCCCGGCGAGGGCGGCGAGCGCCGCCGGGGCGAACCCGCGGTCGGACAGGCGGGCGGCGAGTTGCTTGCGGGCGGCGGCGAGGCGGCTGCTGAGCGTGCCCTCGGCGATGCCGAGTTCCCGCGCCGCCGCCGCCCGCGACCGACCCTCCAGCTCGCACAGCACCACCGCCGCCCGGCACGCCGCCGACAGCCGCCCGACCTCCTCGACCACCGCCCGCGCGGCGTCCGGGTCGAACGGTTCCGCCGTTCGCGCCGGCACGTCCGGCACGTCTCCCGACGCCTCGCGCCGCCGCCACGGCCGCTCCGCCGAGCGCCGCGCAACCCGCACTGCCACCCCGTACAGCCACGCCCCGAGCGGGTCGCCGGGGCGGACCGATGCGGCGCGGCGGGCGAGCACGAGGAATGCCGCCTGGAAGGCGTCCTCGGCGTCGTGCGTGTGGCGGGTGAGCCGGCGGCAGACGGCGAGAACGGCCGGACCGTGGCGGCGGACGAGTTCGGTGAACGCGGCGTCGTCGCGGCCGGCGACGAACTGGCCGAGCAACTCGGCGTCGGTCGGCGCAGCGACGAGCGGGCCGAGCCGGGCGGCGAGACAGGTCATCCGTACACCTCCGGGCGGCCACCGCGGCCGCCCACCCGTCCTTCACGGCAGGGGGGCGGGCGCGTCGGTCGGGTTCCCGGAATTCTCGCCGGCCGGGGGCGCGAAGTCACCGCCAGTCCGGGCAGGCAAGCGTGACGAGCCCGGGGCGGTCCCCCTTCGCACGGGCCACGGTCGTCGCGTTCCGCCCGTCGGCGTCGCACACCACGAGGAACGACTCGATATCCGTCGTCGGGACCGGTGCCGCCTCGCGCGGCTGCTTCTCCCGCCACGCATACGCGACCCGCCGGCCGTCCGGCGACCAGCAGTAACCCTGGAGTTCCGAGTCCGGCGGGTAGCCGACCAGCGGGGCGGCCGCGCCGGTCATCAGGTCGAGAACGACGGGCAGCCGGATCACACGCCGGCCGTCCGCGTCGGGGATCAGGTACTGCTCGCACAGCAGCCGCTTGCCGTCCGGCGACAGCCGGCCGTTCATCAGGATGTCGGTCGTGGCGTTCGCCACCTTGTGCTCGGACCCGTCCCGGTTCAGCAGTCGGAGGCGAAAGACCGGCATTCCGCCCTTCTCCTTGGACAGCACCGCTTGCTGGGTGACGAAGTACCGTCCGTCGCGGGACCAGTCGGTAAGGACGTGGTCCTCCGGCAGCGGCAGCGCCTCGGTCGCCTTCGTGGCCACCGTCACCACCTTGTGAACGCCCTTCAACTTCCCCCCCGCGGCGACGAGGTTGGTGGTCGCGATCCGGGTGCCGTCGCCGGACCAGGCGAACGTGCGGGCGAGGACGCCGAGGTCGGTCGGCGGGTCGTTGCCGGTCGTCTTGCGGACGAACAGGTGGTACTCGGGTTCGACGAGCGGGGGTGGCGGCCCGCCGGGCATGGGGAGCACGGGGGCGGGGGACTGGACGGTGTACGCGACCCGCGATCCGTCCGGCGAGAGCAGCGGCGACGGGTGCGGGTGGTGTCCCCCCCCGGCCTCGGTGAGCGGCACGGCGTTCTTCCCGTTCGGGTCGATCAGCGTGAGTCGCCCGTCGAGGTAGAGGACGATCCGGTTCGGCCCCTTCGGCAGCGGCGCGGCCTTCGGCGCGGGCAGCTGGGCTTCCGCGAGGGCGACGCGGGCCGGCGGCGCGGGCGGGGCGGCCGGCGGCGATGCGAGCAACCCGGCGCCGAGGGCGACGGACGCGACCACGGTGACGGCTAGCGGGACGAGCTTGAGTTTGTGGAGGAACATGGCGCGAAGGACTCCGTGCGACAGGGCCGCGACCGCGGTAGGGGTGGACTCCGGAGTCAGGGCCGCCGCCACCGCCCGCGCCGGCAGGTCGGCCGGGACCGCGGCCGAAGCCGCTTCCCCCAGCGCGACCGCCAGCCCGCCCGCGCCGGGCGCCACGCCGCGCGCCGTGAGGCGCGCGGCGAGTTGCTTCCGCGCAGCGGCGAGGCGGCTGTACACCGTCCCGACCGGCACCCCGAGCGCCGCCGCTACCTCGACCTGCGGCTCGTCGCGGAGGTCGCACCGCACCAGCAGTGTGCGATACTTCTCCGGCAGCGCCGCCAGCTCGGCGTCGATCACGGCGGCGAGGTCGGGGTCGGGGAGTGCAACGCCGCGAGCGGCGTCGATCAGCGGCGCCTCGCGGGCGGCGCGACGGGCGGCCATCTTGCGGGCCTCGCGGGCGGTGCGGACCGCCACCCCGTACAGCCACCCGCCGACGGCCTCGCGCGGCACCACCGCCGCCGCCTTCCGCGCGAGCACGACGAAGACCGCCTGGAAGGCGTCCTCGGCGTCCTGGTGGTGGCCGGTGGCGCGGCGGCAGACGGCGAACACCATCCGCCCGAACCGCTCGACGAGCGCCGCGAACGCCGCCCCGTCGCGGGCGGCGACAAACGCGGCGAGCAGGGCGCCGTCCGTGCGGGCGTCGGCGGGGGCGACGGCCCGGCGGGCGCGGGCGACGGCGGCGGACAGCCCGGTCGGGGGCATCGGTCGAACTCCGGACGGCCGGCATCGCGCCGGCCCACCAGTATTGGGCCGCCGGCGACCGATCCTTCGGTCGGGGCAAGGATTTTTCCGCGGCGGGCAGGGTACGGGGGAAGGCCAACCGCCGCAAGGGATGGCGGCTCGCCCTCACCTTCCGCCACGTGGACCCCACGGCCCGCAGCTGACTCGCGCACGGGCCGAAATCACTACACCACGGGAACTGCACTGCCGCGTTTCCCGGACTCGCCCACTCCATGCCCGAACCCCTGCCGGCCGACGACGACCGTGATCTGGCACGGGCCGGCTATCTCCCGCAGTTCCGTCGCCGGCTCGGGGGCTTCGCCGTCTTTGCGGCCGGCTTCTCCTACCTCTCGATCCTCACCGGCATCGTTCAGAACTTCCACCTCGGTTACCGCGAGGCCGGCCCCGCGTTCTTCTGGACGTGGCCGGTAGTGTTCGCGGGGCAGTTCTGCCTGGCCCTGTGCTTTGCCGACCTCGCGCGCCGCTACCCGTTCTGCGGCGGGGTGTACGACTGGGCCGGCCGGGCCAGCTCCCCGGCCCTGGGGTGGCTCATCGGCTGGGTCTACCTGGCCTCCCTCGTCGTGACGCTCGCGGCGGTCGCGCTCGCCTGGCAGGTCACAATGCCGGCCCTTTGGCCTGGATTCCAGGTACTCGACACGCCGGGCCGCAACGCCGTCCTGCTCGGCGTCGTGCTGGTCGCGCTCAGCACCTTCTTCAACGTCCTCGGGGCGCGCTGGCTCGCCGTCCTGATGACCGTCGGCGTCGTGGTGGAACTCGTCGCCGCAGTGGCGCTGGTCGCGCTGCTGGGCGGGCACGCCGTCCGCGGCCCGGGCGTCCTGCTCGATGCCCGACCGGGCGGCGCGACCGACGGCTTCGGCGCCGCCGGACCGTTCCTCGCCGCGGCGGTCATGGCGGCGTACGTGATGTACGGCTTCGACACGGCGGCCACCCTTGCCGAGGAGACCATCGACCCGCGGCGCCGGGCGCCGCGGGCTATCCTCCAGGCGCTGCTGGCCGCCGCCGGTCTCGGCGCGCTCCTCCTGGTCGGCGCACTCGCGAGCGCCCCGGACCTCGCCGACCCGCTCCTGTCCGCCGGGGCAGGGGGGCTGCCGTACCTCATTACGCAAGTGCTGGGGGAGCCGGTGGGAAAAGTGTTCGTCGGGGCGGCGGCCCTCGCGGTTTTCATCTGCACGCTGGCCGTCCACGCGACTGCGGCCCGCATCCTGTTCGCGATGGCCCGCGACCGGGCGCT
>DASPHQ010000266.1:0-5876 GCA_035629595.1 Urbifossiella sp.
GGCCTGTTGATAGTCCTTCGCGCCGAAGTACGCCCGGTCGGGTAGCACGATGTGGAACAGCTTCAGCACCACGGTGGCGACGCCGCGGAAGTGCCCGGGGCGGCTCGGGCCGCACAACTCGCGGTCGAGCTCCGTCACCTCCACGAACGTGACGGAGCGCTCGGGGTACATCTCCGCGGCCGTGGGGGCGAACACCACGTCCGCCCCGGCTTCCGCACACACCGCCCGGTCGGCGTCGAGCGTGCGCGGGTACTTGCCGAAGTCCTCGGCGGGGCCGAACTGCGTCGGGTTCACGAACACCGACACGACGACGAACCCGCCCGCCGCCCGCGCCGCGCGCACCAGCGCCGCGTGCCCCGCGTGCAGTGCCCCCATCGTCGGCACGAATCCGACTTCGAGCCCGCGCCGCCGCGCGTCCGCGACCGCGGCCCGGACCTCGGCAATCGTCGTCACGACCGGCGTCACGCCCGCCCCTCCGCTTCGAGCAGCATCCCGAGGTACGACCGCGGCTCCGGCTCCGTCAGCCCGAGCTCGGCCGCGAGCGCGAGTACCACCCCCTCCGCCGCCGCGGCCTTCGCGTCGTCGCACACCACCTCGACCTCGACGAACGAGCCGAGGCCGTCCACGGCGTCCACGCAGACCGTCGCGGTGAAGTCGCCGCGGGCCAGGTCGAAGGCGGCGCGGGTCTTGCGGACGACCGCGACCGGCCGGTAGCCGAGCGCCCGCACCAGCCGCTCGGCGTCGGCCGCGCCGGCGTCGCCGTCGGCGACCGGAACCTCGATCTCGGTCCGCGTCTTCGTCACGGCGTCGTGCTTCGGCCCCTTGTAGGTGAAGCGGTTGGCGACGCCGTCGCGGCGGAGCCGGAACGCCTCGCCGGTGGCCTTGAAGTCGCGGTCCGGGGCGTTGAAGTAGTGGTCGGCCTCGACCGCCTCGCCGACCCGCACGGCTCCGAGTGCGGCAAGCCGGGTCCGCACGGCGGCGTGGTCCGCGACGCGGTACTTCAACTCGACTTCGAGCACGGCGGCGCCTCGTGGGGGTTGTAGAGTAGTGTAGTGGGCCGAGCGCCCGGGGACGGCCGTCCCCGGGGCGGCGCCGGGCGCGGAGGAGCGACGTGGGCCAGCGGATTCCCCTGGGGAAGGTGAGCGACGTGCCGGCCGGCGAGGCCGTGGTCGTCGAGGTGAACGGCAAGGACGTGGCGGTGTTCCACCACGCCGGAAACTTCTACGCCATCGACGACCTGTGCCCGCACATGGGGGCGTCCCTGTCCGGCGGGTTCGTCGAGGACGGGGTGGTGACGTGCCCGTGGCACTACTGGCGGTTCCGCCTGGCCGACGGCAGCTGGGCCGACAACCCGAAGGTGAAGACCGGCTGCTACCCGGTCCACGTCGAGGGCGACGACGTGGTGCTGGAGGTGCCGGACCTGCCGTGAGGCGGGTCGGCGCTTGACACCGGGGTGTCGCGGGTCTAGCCTAGCCGCGCTCCCCGGCCAAGAACCGGCCACGGCAACCGAATACCCCGGACAACGCCGCCGCGGCGGCCCACCCCACGAGCCCGAACCGATGTCCAGCGCCCTCCCGCCCTCGTCCGCCCCGCCCGGCACCTCGGCCGCCGGCCAACCGCGCGCGCCCGGGACCGGCCACGGACCCCGCGAGATCAAGCTCGTCAGCCACTCCCCGATCTTCTACTGGTGGCCGATCTGGCTGCTCGGGTACGTGATGGCGCTGGTCACGTACTTCGAGGACCACCGCGTCGCCATCCTGCCGGCGGCGGCGCACGTGAAGAAGATTGCAGCGGCCGAGGGCGACAAGAACGATAGCTACGAGCTCACGATCCCGAAGGACAAGACGACGCGGTCGCTCGAGACGGCGGTGAAGAACTCCATCGACCCGACCCACCCGGACGCCTTCCGCCCGCGCATGTCCGAGAAGGCGTGGATGGGGCCGCTGTACTGCTGCATCCTGCTCCTCACCATCCTCATCACCAACATCCCGCTCCGCGGGCTGTGGTCGTTCCTGGTGCTGATGCTGCTGCTGATCATGGCGCTGGGCATCACCCTGATACCGAACGGGTGGGACAACCTCCTCGGGGCGATCGGCAACCTGCACATCTTCATCAACATGGCCGGCTACCTGTTCATCGCCACCACCGTGCTCATCCTGTGGGCGGTGTCGGTGTTCATCTTCGACCAGCGGACGTACATGATCATCACCCCCGGGCAGATCCGGGTGTGCGAGCACATCGGGGCGTCGATCCGCAACTTCGACACGACCGGCCTGTCGTTCGAGAAGCAGCGCGACGACCTGTTCCGCCACTGGATTCTGGGCTTCTTCTCCGGCGACCTGATCGTGCGGACGAGCGGCGCGGAGCGGGAGGAGATCCGCTTCCCGAACGTGCTGTGGATCGGCTACCGGCTGGAACAGGTGCAGGAGATCCTGCGCGAGCGGTCGGTCGTGAGTAACAACTGAGGTGACGACGTGAAAGCCCGGGGACGGCCGTCCCCGGGCTATTTCGTGCGCTACTCGAGCGGTTCCTTGACGAGGTTGATGTAGAAGACGATCTTCCCCTCCTTCTCGGCGATCTTGCGGGCGAGCAGCGCCTCGGCGTCGGCCTTCTGGTTGTACGGGAACTTCTCGACCACCTTGCTCCCGTTGTCGAACACGATCCACAGCGCCTTCATCCGCACCTCCTTGGCGGTGCGGGTGCGCTTCGCGGCCGGCTTCTTGACGGTCGCGGCCTTCTTCTTGGCGGGAGCCTTCTTCTTCTTCTTTTTGGGCTTCCCGTCCTCGTCGCCGTCCCCCTCGTCGGCGTCGGCCTCAGCTTCCGGTTCGGCGTCCTCGACCTCGTCCTCGACCTCGTCTTTCTCCTTCTCGGCCTCCTGAGCCTCGACCGCGTCGTGCTCGCGCCGCTTGTCCATGCGGCTCGGCCGCCCGCCACCCACCCGCTTCGCCATCGTATCGCCTCCGTCGGGGCCGACGTGTGTCGCAGTTTCCGGCCGTTAAACTAAGCCCGCCGGGGGGTCACGACAAGGGCCGTCAGAGCCAGCGCCGCCAGCGGAACAGGACGTACGCGCACAGGCCCACCGCCGCCATCAGGCCGAGGGCGAAGCCGAAGCCCCAGTCGGTGTGGTAGCCGGGGACCGCCGACTCCTCGAAGTTCATGCCGTAGACGCCGGCGATGAGCGTCATCGGCAGGATGACGGTGGAGATCATGGTGAGGAGCTTCATCACCTGGTTGAGGCGGTTCGACGCCGCCGCGAGGTGGCTCTCCATCAGGTCGCTGACCATCTCGCGGGCGGACTCGATGAGCTCGGTGTAGCGCACCAGGTGGTCGTAGACGTTGCGGTAGTACGCGATCTCGCGGTCGTCCACGAGCTCGAACTCGCCGCGGGTCAGGCGGGCCAGCACCTCGCGCTCGAGGATCAGCGTCTTCCGCAGCCCGGACACGAGCCGCTTCAGCCGTAGCAGCCGGGCCAGCGCGTCCGGGCTCGGGTCGCGGAAGATGCGCGATTCGAGCTTGTCGAGTCGGTCGGCGATCCGCTCGACGACCGGCGCGTACTCGTCCACGACCGCGTCGAGGATGAGGTGGAACACGTAATCCGGGCCGCGCTTCGCACACTCGCCGTGCCGGGCGACGTACCCGGACACGTCGTCCACGCAGGCCATGGGGGCGTAGTGGTGTGTGACGAGGACGTGCCGGGTGAGGACGGCGCTCAGCTGCGGGCGGTCGCGGAGGTGAATCCGCTTCTCCCCGGCGGCTTTCGCGTCGGCGAGGCCGGGCGGGAGTGGGTTCACGATCATGAACAGGTAGTCGTTGAACTCCTCGACCTTCGGCAGGTGCGCCCCCTGCCCCGGCTCGCGGCGCGGCTTGGTGATGTCGCCGACGGTGAGGGCGTGGACCGGGAGGAACTGCTCGAAGACGCGGGCTTCTTCTTCCGGCGTCGGGTCCACCAGGTCGATCCACAGCATGTCGTCGGGCGGCATGTCGCGGGCCGTCGGCGGGAGGGCGAACGCCGGCACCGCCTCGTAGGTGTGCGTGGCGGCGTTCCAGCGGTGGGGCGACAACATCGTGTCCACTCCTGGCGGTAGCGCTACCCTACGGCGCCGGGTGAATTCCGGTCACGCCCGTCGCGTCTAGCCACGCGGGGGGGTAGAATGCGCGGCGGGCGCCCACGGAACGGACCCCCAGAGTGACCCCCGCGCCATGCCCGCCGCCGCAACCTTCCCCGCCCCGCCGCCCGTCCCGGACGCCGCCCTGCTGGAGCGGTCGGCCGGCGGCGACGCGGACGCGCTGGACGAACTGTTTCGCCGCTACCGGCTGGTGGCGTACCGGGTGGCGTACCGCCTCCTCGGCAACGAGGCCGACGCCCTCGACGCGGTGCAGGACGCGTTCGTGAAGGCGCTGGCGAACCTCGACCGGTTCCGCGGCCGGAGCTCGTTCAAGACGTGGCTCCTGCGGATCGCCAGCAACGCAGCGCTCGACATGGGCCGCCGCCGCCGGCGCGACGGGTGGAACGACAGGCCGTCGGTTCCCGCCACGGCGGAGAGCGTGGGGCCGGACGACCGCCCGCCGCCGGACCACGACCTCGAACGGGCCGACCTGCGGCGGCTGATCGACGGCGCCCTCGCCGCCCTGCCGGCGCCGCAGCGGCAGACGTTCGTGCTGCACGTGGACGGCGAGATGACGTACCGCGAGGTGGCCGACACGCTCGGCATCTCGATCGGCACGGTGATGAGCCGGCTGTTCTACGCCCGACAGAAACTCCAGAAGCTGCTGGCCGACCGCGTGCGCCCATGACCCCGCCGCCCGACCCCGCCGACCTCCCCGGCCCCTGGCCGGACGTGCTCGCCGCCTACGCGGACGGCGAGCTCGACGAGCGCGCCCGCGCCGCGGTCGAGCGCTGGCTGGCGGCGAACCCCGCGGCGCAGGCGTGCGTGGACGCCCAACGGGGACTGTCGCCGGAGAACTGGCGGCTGTGGCGCGACGCCGCCGCGCCCCGTGCCGGACCCGCGGCGTGGGACGCGGTGCGCCACGGCATCGCGATGCGGCTGGCCGCGACGCGGCTCGCGGAACCGGACCGCGCGAGCGTCGCGGCGTCGGTGCGACTCCGCCGCGTCATCGCGGTCGCCGCGTACTCGCTCACGGCGTGCGCCGTGTTGTTCCCGCTGTTCGGCATGTACGTCATCTACCCGCGCGACAAGCAGCATGTCGTCGATGGGCGCGTGATACCGCCGGTCGATGACCCGCTCGCCGGCATCACGGTGCTGCGGATCGCTACCGACGCCGAGGTGGACGTTCACCGCGTGGACGGCGCCGGGGCCGGCGGCTGGCTGCCGGTCGGCGGGATGCCGCTGAACGGTCCGCTGGCGCTGGCGACCGCCGACGACGTGGAACTGGAAGAGGCCGAGGAGCACCCGGCGTGGCCGATGGGTGGGCCGCGCGTGCGGCCCGACCCGGCCGACGCGCCGCTCCTCTTCCCGGGCGCGAACCGGTAACCAACCGAAGGGGAACCTGATGCTCGCCGTGTCGGCGATGTTCGTGGCGGCGTGTGCCGCGCCGGCGTGTCAGCCCGCGCCGGCGCAGCCGGTGCGCATCACCGTCGTCACCGTCCTGGCGACCGGCGGGAACCGGACCGTGGACGAGCGCCTCGCCGAGCTGGCGAAGGAGGTGCAGAAGCGAGACTCGACGTTGACCGGGTTCAAGATGCACGCCACTGAGGCGAAGTCCATCGCCCCCGGCGGCACCGTGACGTTCGAGCTGATCGACAAGCAGAAGCTGGAGGTGAAGGTGGAGAGGCCGCGCGACGAGAACGGCCGGGTGACGCTGAAGATCCGCCCGCCCGGCCTCGGCGAGGTGACGTACACCTGCACCTGCGACCG
>DASPHQ010000267.1:0-4995 GCA_035629595.1 Urbifossiella sp.
TACCGATACGTCGCACTTGAGGCGGCCCGTCCGGCGCGGCCGTAGACAGAAAAACCAACGCCGGCCCGGATTGTACCCTCCAGTTAAGCACGAAAGGTGCATCAGCGGCTTTCATGACGGTCCCCCGCACCGCCACCTCGCCCTCGGGCAGGAACAACGCCCGGCCTTGAATGCGTCGGACGGCATCGCCAGCTGCCGCAGAGAGAGCTTCGGTCGTGTCCGACATATCTGACACGACCTCGTTGTCGCCCACAGCGACCCGCCGGGTACGACTCGAGCCGGACCAGTCTCACGCCGGCGGCCATGCGCCGGGCCGCGTCCCACACCCACTCGTCCGGCGAGCATTCGAGGGGCTCGCGGTCGTCGGCGACGTGGCAGAGGACGACGGTCGAGGGGTCGGTCACGGCGGCGCTCCACTGGCCTACCACCGATGTTCACCGCTCCGGCACGGCCGGTCCAGCCTCCCGCGGCCGGCGGGGTGACGAGCTCGTGCCGCTGGCGCCCGGTCGCATCGGTTGTTCCGTCAGCTCACGGCTTCAGGCGATCGGCGGGTCCGCCGATCCGTGTCCGGTCCGGCGCCCCGCTTGCGTATCACCTACCAACCGGCCGCCCCCGGGGCGCTCCTCGAGGGGGTGACGCCCCGGGGGCGGTTTAGTCGTTGGTAGCATCACGTCCGCGTCAGGTCGTGAGTGGGGCAGCTAATACGGGTGGGGCCGACGCTTTACCTGTCCGGTCCGGGCCGGTCGCTCCGTATATCCGTTCGGGGGTAGTACCCCGTCGCGTCGCCCGCCACCCCGAGGCCCACCCATGACCCGTCTCGCCGCCCTGGCCGCCGTGATCGCCCTCTCCGCCGGCCCCGCGGCCGCCCAGCCGGACACCAAGTCCGGCCCGCCGAAGGCCGGTCCGCCGTCGAGCGCCCCGCAGTTCGTCGTCCAGCCGGCCGCGGTCCAGCCGACCGCGTTCGCGTTCCCGCAGGCGCCGTCCCTGGTCCCCGCCGGGGGCGGGGCGGTGATCATCATCGTCGTCCCGGCCGCGCCCCAGGCCGGGGCGGTCCCGGTCGCCCCTCAGCAGTTCGTCCAGCCCTTAGCCGTCCAGCCCTTCGCCGTGCCGGCCATGCCGCCCGCGGCGAACAACCCCTTCGCCCGCACCACGGCCGACTCCGAGGTTCAGGCGTTGCGCCGCGAGGTCGAGGCGCTGAGGGCGAGCCAGGAGCGGATGGCCGCCTTACTCAGCAGCCTCACCGACCGGCTGCCGCCGGTGACGACCGTGCCGCGGCCCAAGCCGTAGCCGAACGAGAGCGGCCCGGGGCGGTGAGTCCCCGGGCCGCGTTTCTGTAGCCAACACATCCCCAATCAATTCCTACCGCTCGGCGGGCGGTTCCCCCTCGACTCGGATGCCGGCCTACATCTTCTTCGGCTTCGGCCCCGGCTTCCGCGGGATCGCCTTCAGCTTCTCCACGTCGGAGCGGAGGGCGACGAACGAGTTCCCGAGCGGCCGGACCGGCAGCCGGCCGTCTTTGACGAGGTACAGCGCGCGGCGCTTGCCGACGCCGAGGATGTCTGATGCACGCCGACGGGCGGCGCACGGTCATCGCCGGCCGGGCGGTGCTGCGGGTGTTGTGGAACGGCGTGCTCGACTGGGCCGGGGTGCCGGTGGAGTACGAGAAGGAGTGGCGATGTTATAACCCCCGCCGAAGTATCGCATCCAGGCGACACTTCGGCGGGGGTTAGTAATGGGTTGCGGTAGCGATCCCCGCCGCGAGCCGCCGCCTGATTACGTCCTTGACGAGGAGCGGTGGCTCGGCCCCCTTCGACGGCGCGGGCATCCGACGAACCCGGCGGCCGGCCGATTTGTGCCGCCCTCACGAGCCTCGCCGCACGCGGATTTTGTAACCGCCCGTGCCGCTCGGGCTGTAGTGTCGCACCATCACTCGGTAGGTCCCGACGCCCAGGTGGGCAACGATCCGCGGGTTGAGGCCGGGACCACTGTCGTCGTCCTCGGCCATCAGGTTCGACGGGCTGTTCGGCCCGAACAGCGAGGCGATCAGGTCGGTCGAGCCGGTCGTCTCGATGACGTGCGAGCCAGGGTTGGTCACGGTGAAGCTGTAGTAGTCCTCCTCACCCGTCGTGCCGATGGAGCCCGACACCTGCGGCCCATCGACCGCCAGCGGCAACACGCCCGTCCCGGCCTTGGGGTAGGCGCGGCCGATGAAGTCTTTGTCCGCGGCCGTCATCACCGAGCCAGGGATCATCTCGAAGCCATTGGTCGTCCACCGCGCCGGCACGTAGTAGCCCATGATCGACTGCGGGTCGAACTGCGAGTACTGCGTCTGGCTAGTGGTGTAGCGGTTGAAAACGTTGAACTCGATCGTCGCCGCGTCCCAGTTGTTGGGCGGGCCGCTCAGCTCCCGGATGACGGCCTGGCGGTTCCACGGGATGCCGGCCTCGGGGTGTTGGTGCTCGTGGAGGCACCCCAGGGCGTGGCCGAACTCGTGCAGCACCACCTCGCGAACGTCCGCGTCCGAGCTGTCGGCTGTGAGCCAGCCGTAATTCATCGTCGCCTCGCCGGGCGGGAACCAGCTCGTCACCAGGGCGTCCGTGCCCATCGCCGACCACGACCCCGCCCCGAGCTCGAAGGCGATCCGGATCTGGGCGTCGGCGTGGTTGCCGAAGTCGAACGTGATGTTGGCGAACTCGCTCCACTGCCGGGCGACCGCCTCCACCTTCTGCCGCAGGGAGACCGTGCCGCCCAGGAATCGCACCTTCAACCGACGGCCGTTGGCCCACTTCTTCCCGGTCACCAGGGCCAGCGCGGGCGCGAGGTTGGACGCCGCCACCCCGGTCGGCAGGCGGAAACTGGCGTGCGCGCGGTTGGCCGGGTTCTCCCGCACGGCAGCCTGCGACGCCTCGACGGCGATGAGCGCCGACGGCGGCAGCATGTCTACGCAGAACTTTGTGTACTGGTCGCGCTCGGCCAAACCCGGCGCCGGCTTCTTCTTGCCCATGACAACGGCCTCAGGTGGCAGACTCGGGCCGCACGCGCAGCCCGACATGTGGGTGGGCGGGTCGCCCCGCTGGAAAGTTTGATGATCGTACCCCGGGCCTGTGCAGGCTTCAACAAAAAATGGCGGGGGAAAAGCCGGGGATGCCCGCGGTGAGAATAGGGGAGAGCAGAGCCAGTCCGGTGCGGGCAGGCAAAAGGCCGCGGCACCGGCCGGGGGCGAGCCCAAGACGTTCGCGGCAGACTCGCCCTCCCCCACCCACGCCGGCCTGTGCGTCCGCGCCGCCGACACCGGCCGCGTGCTGATGCTGTGCCGCGCCGACGCCCCCGGCGACCCCGCAGCCGGGACGTGGGAGTCAATCGAGCCGCCTGAGCCCGGAAGCATCACGAACGACATCGAAGGGCAGATCGGCGACGCGCGTCCCCATCATGAGCAGATGCAAAAGTGGGCGGCGGCCCGGCCGGAATCGCTTGCGACAAAGAGCGCCGTAGCCCGAGCGGCCGCCCGACTTGAACGGTTGAACCCTACCGATCTGGCGAAGGGGTAGGTGCGTGCGCCCGCACCTCCCGGACGCAGCCGAAAACCCCTCCGGCGTGCCCGCTACCCTTCATCCCGCGGCACCCCGCCCCGTTTGGAGGGCGGCCCGCACACCGGAGGGCGATTCCATGAGGATCGACCACTACGGCGGGGCGGAAGGGCTGTTGCAGTTCATGCAGGAGCGGGTCGGCGAGGTGTCCCGGGCGGTCATCTACCCGCCCGGGTCGGTGGTGACGTTCTGCGGCCGGGTGATGACCAACCCCAGCCGGCGGTACGGCATCCTCCTCCACTTCCCGACCGTTCGGCGGCTGGTGATGGGGCGTGACGCCGCGCGCCTGCTGAACGACGGCATGTTGACCCGTGCCGGGGTGCCGATCGTGTTCGCGGGGTCGGATGCCTAACGGCGGCGGTCGGCGTCAACGGTAGAACCCCCGCCGAAGTGTCGCCTTAAGGCGACACTTCGGCGGGGGTTAGTGTTTGGTCGACCGCCGCGCGACGGTCGCGGAGGGTGGCGGCCCGCCAGCGCATTACCCGGGTCCACTCAAGGAACCCGCCCCTCGCCCGGCGGGACGGCTCCCGGGGCGGTAAGATTCGCGCGGGCAGGGACTTGTGCCGGGCCGGTTGTCGGTCTATCCTCGGGCGTTAGCGGGGCCGGTGGGCACTGCTAATGGGATCAGCCACGGTCCCGTTAATCACTGGTTCGGCCACCGGAGACACACTGATGCGGAAGATCATCGGCATGGTGGCGGTCACTGTAATCCTGGTCACGGGCTGCAATAAACCGCCGGAGGTTGATACTGGGGTGGTGCTTGATCTCAGCGCAAGAGGCTTTAGGGGTCCAGTCGAGGGCATCAACTGGTCTCCGGACGGAAGGCTATTTGCCACCTGCTCCCTGGGAGGGCATGTGCATCTCTGGGAGATGCAGGGGCCAAGTAGCGCGACGCACAAGATGTTTGTGCGTGCTGTCGTATCGTTCACCAGCGCAAGCAAGCCGGGAAGCCCGACAACGGAGACCGCTTGGGCGCGAGGGGGAAATGTCCTCCTCATCCGTGATAGAGAAGAGGTGATCGCCTGGGATACGGTCGCCAACGATGGGCTAAACGCTGAGGAGTTCAAGGCATTCGGTTGGCCTGCGATGCAGACCAAGGAAATCGAGGCAGGCCTCCGAGCAATCATTAGCGAACAGGGTGGCCCTGTTGAGAGCGGGCTAGGGGCTCTGGTACCAAGCCCTGACGGAACACTAGTCGCTTCTCGCCACAAGGACATGAGTGTGTGCCTTTGGGACACCAAAACGCAGCAGAAGATCGCCAGGGGTCAACGGTTTGGTCATGCCTCGACGGGGGTCTGGTCTTTAGCGTGGCGTCCAGACTCGACATGCCTCGCAATAGGTACAGACGGTGTTGTGCGGTTGTGGAGCATTCCACAACGCAACTCGAATTGATACTTCCGACCCCAAC
>DASPHQ010000268.1:0-3346 GCA_035629595.1 Urbifossiella sp.
CACCACCACGAGGACGGCCACAACACGCTCCCGCGGAATACCCAGCAGTACGGCAGCGCCCAGTGGCGCACCTGGTCGGTCCAGTCGGGCCAGCGGAGCTGGAGCTGGCTAGCCCGCCTGCTGCCCTACCTCGAGCAGGACGCCCTCCACCGCCAGCTGAACCCCTCGGCCAACACCCTGGGTCAGGGCGCCGCGCTGATCGCCAGCCCCGTCCGCCCGTTCCTGTGCTCCAGCGACGGCAACGGCGAGAACCCCCGGACCGACCGCGGCAACCTCCAGGGCACGCCGGTCGGGGTGACGAACTACAAGGGGGTGAGCGGGTCCAACTGGTGCTGGGGGGACTACTACAACGCCGGGCCCGCCGGGCAGTGCAACGGCCTCACCCAGGGCGACGGCATCTTCTACCGCGACGACGGGAAGCGCCGCCTCCGGCTGACCGACATCCCGGACGGGCTCAGCTCGACGCTCATGGTCGGGGAGGACCTGCCGGCCGTCAACGCCCACTGCTCCTGGCCGTACGCGAACAACGCCGTGGGGACGTGCGCGATCCCCCCGAACGTCGGCCTGGCGAGCCCCACCTACTCCATCGGCAACTGGCAACACCTCTACTCGTTCCGGAGCCGCCACCCGGGCGGCCTGCAGTTCGCGTACGCGGACGGCTCGGTCCACTTCGTGAGCGCGTCGGTCCCCCGGTCCGTTTACCGGGGAATGGCCACGATCGTCGGCGGCGAGGTCCTCGGCGCCGAGTAGCGTCAGCGCCCGCAATAAGGGCGGAGGACTGCGGCCCGCCCGGAACCGCTCACCGGCGGAGGGCTACATGACGACCAAGAACACCCCGACGTGGAAGCGAGTGGTGGTGGCCGCGCTGGCCGTCGCCGCCACCGTAGGTGGGGTCGTGTGGTCGGCCCGCGCCGGCGGGGGGCGGGACCTACCGGTGAAGGGGCGGGTCACGGTCGACGGCGCGCCACTGGCGGGCGGTCTCGTCATCTTCTACCCGGACGCTTCGCGGGGGAACGAGTCCCCGGTCGAGCCCCGCGGCCGGACCAACCGCCGGGGGGAGTACCAGCTCCGGGCGGAAGGTCAGGCCGGCATCGCGCCCGGCTGGTATCGGGTGGCGGTCGTGCCCCGCCAGCCCGACCCCGGCGAGCCTGCGGCTTCGAAATCGAAGACCCAGGTTGGGTTCGACCGGCGGTACGAGCGCCCCAACACGTCCGGCCTGGCGGTTCTCGTGAGCCGGGACGCGGAGGGCGGCAGTTACGACCTCCGGATCGGCCGGCCGCGTGTCGGGAAATAAGCCTGAACTTCTGTGCCCCGCACCCTGACAGCCCTCGCCGAGGTAACGCGATGAAGTTAATCATCCAGATCCCGTGTCTGAACGAGGCCGAGACGCTGCCGGCGACGCTGGCCGCCCTCCCCGCCAGGGTCGACGGGTTCGATGTGGTCGAGGTGATGGTCATCGATGACGGCAGCACGGACGGGACGGCCGCCGTCGCCCGCGCCCAAGGGGCGGACCACGTCATCCGGATGAACGGGAACCAGGGTCTGGCCCGGGCGTTCATGGCCGGCCTGGCGACGGCTGTCGAGCTCGGCGCGGACGTGATCGTCAACACGGACGCCGACAACCAGTACCGGCCCGAGTTCATCCCGGCGCTCGTCCGGCCGGTCGTCGACGGCGAGGCGGACCTGGTGATCGGGGCGAGGCCGGTCCACTCCATCCGTCACTTCTCGCTGCTCAAGCGGGTGCTCCAGGCGGTCGGCAGCCGGGTGGTGCGGGCGACGTGCGGGGCGGACGTCCGGGACGCCCCGAGCGGCTTCCGGGCGATCAGCCGCCACGCGGCGTTGCGGCTGAACGTGTTCGGAGACTTCACCTACACCATCGAGACGGCGATCCAGGCCGGGCTGAGTAACTTCCGCGTCGTCAGCGTCCCGGTCCAGGTCAATCCGCCGACCCGGCCCAGCCGGCTGTTCCGCAGCAACCTGTACTACGTCTGCCGGTGCGCCGTCACGATCGCGGCGGTGTACCTCATTTACCGCCCGGTCCACCTGTTCGGTGCGCTGGCCCTGGCCTTCTTCGCGCCCGGGCTGTTCCTCGGGGGGCGGTTCCTGTACCTCACCGCGGTCGGCGAAGGCGGGGGCCACGTGCAGTCGCTGATCGCCTGTGCGATCCTGGTGCTCAGCGGGGTGTTCATGGCCGCGGTCGGGGTTATCGCGCACCTTCAGAAGATCAACCGCCAGTTGCTCGAGGAGCTCCGCTTCCTCGCGCGCGACCGAGCGGCGGGGGGGAACGATGGACGGGTCCGAGACCGGATTGCCGCCGGGGTTTGTGGCCGGTAACCACTTCGACAAGTACGGCTCGCGTAACCCGATCCACCGGGCGCTCGTCGGGGGTTTCCTCCGGGCCGCCGGCGAGCTCGTCCGGATCGCCGCGCCGGGCCGCGTGCTGGAGGTCGGGTGTGGGTCCGGCGACCTGGCCGCGCGCCTGTTCTGGGCGGACGGCCGCCCGCGCGTCGAGTACACCGGGATCGACCTGAGCCCGGACGAGGTCTCCGCCGCGCGGACGCGGTGCCCGGCGGGGGCTTTCCGGGTCGCCACCGCCTACGACCTGCCGTTCCCCGACCGGGCCTTCGACCTGGTGGTCGTGTGCGAGGTGTTGGAGCACCTGGACCGCCCGGCCGATTGTCTGCGGGAGGTCCGGCGAGTGTGCGGCGGCCACGCCCTGATCAGCGTCCCGTGGGAACCGACCTGGCGGGTCCTGAATGTCGTCCGGGGCAAGTATTGGCGGAGCTTGGGGAACACGCCCGGGCACGTGCAGCAGTTTTCTCGCCGGGCTTGCCGCCGACTCGTCTCGTCCCGATTCGACCTCGTGGCCGAGCGGAGGCCGTTCCCCTGGACGATGGTCCTCGGCCGCCTCCGGCCCGACCCCCCGACGCGCGTGCGTCCCCCCGCCGGATCGAGTTCGTTGCCGCAAGAGGTGTAGACGGTCTGGACGGGTCAGGTCCGGGTAGGCGGCGGGGAGGGGCCGACAGCGACCCCATGTCGGTCCGTCCTGCGTCGCCGATCCAGGCCCAGCCGACTGTCCCGCCCGAAGCCATAGTCTGTGGGGTCCGTGATGGGAGTCAAGCTCCGGCACACGTGGTTGGTCGGCGTCATGCTCGCGGCCCACGCCGGCCTCGTGGCGTGGATGGCCGCACGACACGCGCCCACCACCGACGAGGCGCCGTGGCTGGTTTCCGGCCTGAGCCACCTGGAGCTGGGGCGGTTCGAGTTGGGCCGCGTGAACCCGCCCCTGGTCCGGACGGTGGCGGCGGTTCCGGTCGCGCTCGCCGGACCCCAGACCGACTGGAGG
>DASPHQ010000269.1:0-2470 GCA_035629595.1 Urbifossiella sp.
GAAACGCCTCCTCGTTGACGACCACCGTCACCCCGGTCGCCTTCTCGACCGCGGCGGCGAACTCGAAGAATGTCATCTCCTTCTGCGGCGGCAGCGTTATCGGCTGGCGCAGCTTCGCCAGCAGCTGCGCCGTCGGGTCGGGCGGCGCCGCCTTGCCGGCCTTCGGTTGGTCCGCGACGGCGACCCGGTGGGCCGCGGCCACGAACACGAGCAGCCCGACGATTCCCAGCGCCCGCATCATGGACCGCTCCTCCCAAGTACGGCCGTGGCTAGCGGCCGCCGACGGGCGGGGTCGCGGGCGCTGGGGAGCCGCCGAACCCGTTTCCGCTGATCCCACCGAACCCGCTGCCGAACCCGAACCCGTTGATGCCGGTTCCGCCGAATCCGTTGATCTGGCCGCCTGGCACGCAGCCCGCGTTCCCGCGGCCGCCGACGCCGAGATTCCCCACCCCGGGGATGCCGGTGAACCCGCAGAACGCGCCGCCCGGCGGGCCGCCGAGCACGCCGCCCGGGTTCCGCATATTCTCCAGCTCGAGCTTCTGCCGCTCCCGCTCGTGCCGCTCGTTGAACAGCCCGTCGGCGTGCTCCTTCGTCGTCACCAGGAACGCCGGGCCGCGGCGCACCACCCGCAGGTCGGCCTGCAGCGCCAGCAGCTCGATCGCCTTGTCGGCCGGGACGTTCAGCAGCCGGGCGGTCACGAACGCCGCCTTCTGGTCGCCGGCCTGCGGGGAGAGGATCACCGTCAGGTCGTGGTCGGCCGCGAGGTCGTCCAGCGCCGCGCTCAGCGCCATGTTCTTCACCACCGCCGACACCAGCGGCTGCGCCGCCATCGCGTCGCCGTTGGCGTCCGTCTGAACCGACTGGCGCGACTCCTTCAGCGCGAACCCGATCGGTACGATCTCGACGTGGTCGCGGCGGACAAGGTACGTCCACCCCTGACGCCCCAGGGTGTGCCGCAGCACGACCGCCCCGGACAGCTTCTTCGACGCCGACACCCGCACCCCCAGACCCTCGACGTTCTCGCCCTCGCCGTCGGTGCGGAACGCGGCGGTGTTGATCGTCACCGGTACGCCGGTCGCCTTCTCGACCTGGGCGGCGAACTCGGACAGTTGCAGCTCGTCGGACGCCGGCAGGGCCAGCGGCTGGCGGAGCTTCGCCAGCAGCTGCGCCGTCGGGTCGGGCGGCGCCGCCTTGCCGGCCTTCGGCTCGTCGGCGACGGCGACCCGGTGGGCCGCGGCCGCGAACACCAGCAGTCCGACGATTCCCAGCGCCCGCATCATGACCCGCCCTCCTACCGCGACACGTGATCGGTCACCGCCCGCATCGCCGGGACGATGTTCGCCGCCGCCCCGACGTGCGTCCCGTCGATCCACACGATCGTCTGCTTGCCGCTCGCCTCCCACAGCGCCCGCGCCGCGCTCGGCGGCAGCACGTCGTCGCGGGTGGCGGCGACCATCAGCAGGTTCCGCTGCCGCAGCTGCGGGGCGTAGGTGATCGGGTCCACCGGGGCGACCAGCCGCTTCAGCCCCTCCTTGCCGCCGACCAGCGCCAGCAGGCCGGTGTACGGCTTCGCCTGCGGGTGGTCGTAGAGGGCGTCCACGAGGCCGCCGGCCGGCAGCAGCAGGCACACGTTCTTCAGCCGCGGCTCGGCGGCGGCGACGTTCGCCCCGACGATGCTGCCGAGGCTGGTGCCGACGAGGCCGAGCTTGTCCGGGTTCACCTCCGGGCGGGCGGCGAGCCACGCGGTCGCGGCCCGGCAGTCGAGCACCGTCTGGCGGATGCCGGCCATCGTCTGCTCGACGTTCGTGGACACCAGCCGGATCGGGCTGCCGGGCGGGCGGCGCGGGCCGTAGTGGGCCATGTGGACGAACACCGCCGCCACCCCGTGCTGCGCCAGCCACACCCCCTGCGCCCGCGCGACGTGGCCGCGGCCGTCGAGGATGTCGAGGACGACGACGCCGGGGACGCGGTTCCCCGCCGACGCGCCCTTCGGGAGGAAGAACTCCGCATGAACGGTGTCGTTGGCGGGAACGGCGGATTTCACCGCCGACGGGAACGTGAGGTCGTGGACGCCGACGCCGGCGTGCGGGAGCTCGTAGCGCAGGGCGAGGGCGTAGTCGAAGTCCCGGGCCGGCATCCGGTAGCGCTCGGGGACGTTGTGCTTGGCGTCGTCGGCGGGTTCGTAGCGGAACGTGCCGCGGACCGGTTCGGCGGCGGCGGGTGTTTGGAACGCGAGCATCAGCATCAGGGCCGACACCCCGGGGGCGGTCCGGCGGGTCATGCCAGGTCTCCAGGAAAAGAAGCGGGGCGCTACGGTGGCGCCCATCCTACCCGTTAGAGGGCGTGACAGTCAAAAGGATACGCGGGTTGCGGGGCTGAGGGCCCCGGGGCGTTGCCCCGGGCTACGCTGTCCCAGCCCTTCGGGCTGAAGAGGGTGGCTCGGTTTTCAGGCCAACGGCCTGGGACAACA
>DASPHQ010000270.1:0-4284 GCA_035629595.1 Urbifossiella sp.
CGTGTCCCGACTCGCCCCCGCGCTGGTCCTCGCCCTCGCCGTCGGCTGCGGCCCCCGCGCGGCGCCGCCCGCCGAGCCGGAACCGCCCGCCGCGGCGCCGGAACCGGACCTCGGGCCGGTCGAGCTTCCCGGCCCCGACACGCCGCCGCCCGACATCGCGGCCCGGCTGGCCGAGCTCGCCGACTTTCCCGACCAGCCGACCAAGTACAACCTGCCGAACGACGCCGTCCGCACCCTCGCCCGGCTCGGCCCGGCGGCGTCGTCGTACCTCGTGCGGATGCTCCTGAAGCACGACCGCGCCGAGGTCCGCCAGCTCGCCGCCCACACCCTCGGGCAGATGGGGCCGGCCGCCGAACCCGCCGTGCCGGCCCTCGCCCGGGCGCTCGCCGACCCGTCGCGGAACGTCCGCCTCACCGCCGCCGACGCGCTCGCCCACATCGGCAAGGGGGCCGCCCCCGCCGCCCCGGCGCTGGGGCGGGCGTTCCGCGACGAGCCGCCGAACGTCGGCGATCAGAAGGGTCTGGAGGAATCATCGTCGGCGCGCCTCGCCATCATCCGGGCGCTGGCGGCGGCGGGCGAACCGGGCCGGAAGGTGCTGGGCGAGGTCGTCGTCCCGATCATGGTGGACGACCTGAAGAACGACCGCACCGTGCGGGTCGCCACCGGCACCCAGCTGTCGGCGTGCGGGCCGGTCGCGGCGCCGTGCCTGCCGCACATCGTGGCCCAACTCCGCAAGCGGCCGAGCGAAATCCTCGACAACGAACTCTTCGCCGCGGTCATCGACCTGGGGCCGGAGGGCGTGGGCTACTACCGGCAACTTCTGATGGACTCCAACACCGAGATCCGCCGCTACGCCCTGCGCGCGTTCTACGGCCTGAAGATCGACGTGACGGTGTTTGCCCCCGAGATCGCCGCCGCGATGCGCGACGCCGATTTGAAGGTGCGCGGGGACGCGGTCGCCCAGGTGCCCCGCTTCCCGGCGCCGCCTCCGACGGAGGTGGTGGCCGCCGTGGTCGGCCTCCTCGGCGACCCCGGCGCGATCGCCCAGCCGCCGTATGCCGGGATCGAGTTTCTCGACAAGGGGGCGGTGACGCAGGCGCTGGTCCACTCCGGTCGGCGTGCGGTCCCGGGCACGGCCGCGGCGCTGGCTTCCGCCGACCCGCTCACCCGCATCCACGCCGCGACGGCGCTCGGGGAGATCGGCCCGGCCGCGGCCGACGCCGTCCTGGCCCTCCGCGAGGTGGAGAAGGACCAGCACCTCGGCCCGGCGGTCGCGGCGTACCAGGCCCGGTACAAGATCACCGCCGACGCGGACGCCCTGGCCGGCCTGGCGGCCCTCGCCGACGGTCAGCCGGTCGACGGCCGCCTACTGGTGGCGCAGGCGCTGGCCGCGTGCGGCCCGGCGGCGGTGGCACATGAAGGGGTATTCCTGCCGCTGCTGGACGACGAGAACCCGGCCGTCCGGGACGCGGCCCGCACTGCCGCCTGCGAGCTCGGCCCCAGGGCGCGGCGGGCGGGAGCGCGGATCGCCGCCGGCTTCCGCGTACCGACCGACCTGGGCCGATCGACCCCCACCCCGCTGTCGAAGCTCGGCCCGGCGCTGGCGCCCGCCGTTCCGGCGCTGCGGTCGTTCCTGCGGCAAGAGACGATCCTGCACTCCCTCGTGCACGAGGTGCTGGAGGCGATCGGCCCGGCCGCGCGGGCCGCGACCCCGGAATTGCTGGAAATCGCCGTCCGCGAGGACTACCACGCCATCTCGGCGCTGAAGGTGTTGGGCGCGATCCGTCCGCCGACGGCCGACGCCCTCACCGCCGGCCGGGCGGGGGTGCGGAACCGCAGCGAGTTCGCCCGGATGTACGCCCTCCGCCTGCTCGGGGACACCGGCCCGGCCGCGCGGGAGGCGCTGCCGCTCGTCCGGGAGGCGCTCCGCGACCCGGATGCGGCGGTGCGGGTGTGGGCGATCTACGCCGGCATCCGCATCGAGGGGACGGCCCGGCCGTACGTCGAGCAGCTGACGCGCGAACTGGGGGCCATCCGGGATCCCGGCCCGGGTTCGGACGGGGCGTCGGAGTTCGCGATTCGGGTGGTGCCGCGGCTGGCCCCGGAGGCGCCCGAGGTGTTGCCGTCGCTGATCGACCTGTTGCGGCGCGGGGGGGGCGGACAGCTGTTCGGTGGGCGCTCGGCGGCGTTCCGGGCGGTGGTCGGGTACGGCGCCGCGGCCCGCGACGTGGTGCCGATGATCGTGGCCGAGCTGGCGGCGCCGAGGCATCGGGCGGAGGAACGGGCGGAGTTGTGCGAGGCGCTGGGGGCGCTCGGCCCGGCCGCGGCCGCCGCCCTCCCCGCGCTGCGGGCGCGGGCCGAGGCGCCGGGGTGGAAGGCGGCCTGGGCGGCCCGCCGGGCGATCGACCGGATCGAAGGCCGGGAGTGACGGCCCCGACGGTCCACCCCATGCTCGCCAAGCTGCGGACGTTCGCCCTCGCCGGGCCTGAGCGGGTACGACGTGGACTTCGCCGAGGTGCGCGGGCAGGAGGCGGCGAAGGGGGCGATGGTCGTGGCCGGCGGGCACAACATCCCAATGTTGTGGACACTTCCTCGATACTGATTTCTTGCCTCCGCTCAATCCTCAACTATCTTGACTCCGCATTTCTTCTGTATAGAATGATGGAAGCCGGCCAGAGATTCCCTCTCGTTGGCTAGGAACCCACGCGGCTATTCGTGCCCTGCCAAGCGTCTCTCGGGCTTGATTGCTGCGTGTCGGTGGCGTCCATCGCGAGCGGTCTGACTACCGGATTGCCACCGAAAAGATTTCCACCCTGTTCTTCCCGCGCTGGATGGCAACGCACCGAGGGACGCGCCATGCCGGGCGAGAACGCATTCACGGGGGCCGCGGCATGACCGTTCGGCACTCGACGATGCGTTTGCGCCGTCGGCTCCCACAGCCACTGGGAGACCGGCGCCGTGAACGCGACCTCGAGTAACACCACGCACCAGACCACGGTTCCCGAGCCGCCCACGCGGCCCGAGCTGGCGGTCCCGAACTACGCCTTATACGGCTCGGAGAACATCCGGGACGTGACCGCGACCGTTACCAACGGGGCGGTGCAGTACCTGCGCGGGCTCGACTTCCGAACCCTCGCGCTGGTGCTCTGGCTGCTGGGGCTCACCGCCGTCGGTGTGACCCTCGGTTGGCCGGCATCAGACCAGGCGGCGAGCCGGCCGACCGCGGCCTGGGGCGTCGCCGCGCTGCTGACCCTGAGCGGGTTGGCCGCGATTCTCATCGACAAGGGGGACAGCCGTGCCAAGGCCGCCGAAGAGCGCGCCGACCAGCCGGCTGACGCTGGACCTGGCGGAGCCGGTCCGGAAGCAGCTGGAAGCGTTGAAGGACCGTACCCAGGCGGATAGCTTGGTGGAGGTCGTGCGTCGAGCACTCGCGGTCTACTCGTTCCTCCACGACGAGAAGGCCCGGGGGCGGGATGTCATCACTCGCGGGGATGGCCCTGAGCGGGAACTCGTGTTGTTGTAACTGTGGGGAGGCGGTTGTCATGAGCAAGCGTGGCGACCGCCGTCGCAAGAATCGCTCTCGCAATAGGTCATCTGGACTTGTGGAGAACAATCAGTCAGAGGCAACGCTACCTCCGAGTGATAATCGCAAGCCTTCAGCATTTGAGGCAATGCTGCACGCACATCTCAATCAACTAAGACAGCAGCACAGCGAACTGAAACTACTTCTAACAGTCGATCGACACGCAAGAAATTATTTGAATCAAATTGACTATTCTTCTCAATTAGCAATTGCAACGACAGAGCTAATCGTAAACGCAGCGATGGCAATGCGTTATGCTGGACGCATTGAGATACGAGTTATTGCACTTAGCAATAATAATATTGTCAGAATATCTGTCCGTGACAATGGCCCTGGCCTGCCATATGATGTGCAAGGCCACGCTTTCGGTGACGCCTTTTTACTGCCAAGACCGGGAAAAGGGCTCGGTCTCTCTTTGGTCGCCACTCTTGTAAAATCGGCTGGCGGAACGATGCGAGCTATTAACAAAGATGGGGCAACTATCGAGCTTGATATTCCCATCATTAACCCACAACCGACCGCAGTGCTACTTTGAGGGATACGGGAGAAAGTTGCGTTCTCTACGTCTTTGCTGAACCGTCCCGCTTGATCTGCGTCGCAACCTCCTCCTCCGGCGCCGTCCTCAGCATCGCCTGCTCTTCGCCGTCCAGTCGCCCCACGCCCACCGGTTCGGGTACTTCTTCCCCGCAGCCCTCGCCGCT
>DASPHQ010000271.1:0-3641 GCA_035629595.1 Urbifossiella sp.
GCCGTGGCCGGACAGGTGGACGATGTCCACGCCCGCGTCGCCCTCCGTCTCCGCGAGGATCCGCTCGACGAGGGCGGCGAGGTTGCCGGTGTCCTCGCAGAGGAAGTCGAACTGGTTGACGCCGATCGCCTCCAGGATGGCGCGCTCCTCGGCCTCGTACTCCAGCGGCCTGTCGTTGTCCCGCGGGTCGGCGGCCATGAACGCGACCGACGGCCGGTACACCGACGGGGGCCGCGGCGCGGTCCGGGTGACGTACCGCCGCACGACGGAGAACGACAGCCCGCGCCGGGTGGCGAGGTGGTCGCCGGCGGCGTCGGTGAGCAGTTCCCACGGCGTGTCGAGGAACCCGCCGGCGTCGGTTTCGTCGACGAACTCCAGCCACAGGTCGGCGGGCCGGGTGCCGAGCAGCCGGGCGAGCCAGCCGTCGGGCCCGTCGAGCCAGTGGAAAAGCGCGCGGCCGATCGGCCGCGCGCCGTGGGCGGCCTTGCAGGTGGCGTAGCGGCCGGTTTCGGCTCGCAGCCCGGCCAGGTCGTCGGGCGCGCGGGGGCGGCGGTGCAGTTCCTCGGCGCCGCGGGCGGCGACGAGGTGCGTCGGGGTCAGCCGGACGAGGACGGGCGTGGGCATCGGACTCACTCGGGGACGATGGTGGCCTTGGCCGCCCTCTCGGTCAGGTGGTGCAGCTTCTCGCCGTCGGTGAGGTGCAGCTCGACCTCGTTCGCCCCGACGGCGGCGCGGATGGTGGTGGGGAGCTGCTTCGTCGCCCACGACACGACGTCGTCCCAGTTGCGGATGTACCGCTGCCGCTTCTCCTCGGCGGGGTGGCGGACGAACACCTGGTACGCGTGGAACCCGTGGATGATGACCTCGGCGATGAAGAGTGCGACGTGGGCAGGGTCCACCTTGGTGCCGGGGTCGGCCGGCGGTGGCGACGGCGCGGGCCGGACGACGGAGTCGACGTCGAACTTGTTCTTCATCAGCTTCGCCAGCTCGCCGGCGACGGCGTCGCGGCTCGGCCCGCTGACCCGGAACTCGATGGTGTTCATTCCGTATTCCGATCTGAGAACGCCCCGAACCCCGACACGCGAGGGGGGTGCGGGTGCTGGGGCTCAAACTGTCGTCTCGGTCGCACACCCATTTCTAACCGGTCAGCGCGCTCCGATCAAGATGCGCCGTGCCGCGCCCCCCGGTGGCACTTCGCCGCCCCGTCGCGGATAATAGCGGCATGTCCGACACGAGCCTGTTCCTGTCCACGCGGCCGGCGTACCCGTGGTCGGTCTACCCCCTCGGCCTCCCCGCCCTCGGCGCCGTCGCGCTCGCGCTCGTCCTCCTCACGCTCTGGACCTACCTCGGACACCCCGCCGCCACCCGCCGCCGCGTCGTCACCGTCATGCTCCTCCGCCTCGCGGCGCTCGCCGTCACACTCCTCACCGCGCTGCGGCCCAGCGTCGGCTTCCAGGAAGAACCGAAGGTTCCGTCGCTGCTCCTCATCGGCGTCGACACGTCCGAGAGCATGACGATGAAGGACGAGGTGAACAACCAGTCGCGGGCCGAGGCCGTCCGCCGGGCGCTCGACCGCGCCAAACCGCTCCTCGACGAACTCGCCGCCGACCAGAACGTGAAGGTGGAGCTGTACGCGTTCAGCACGCCGGACTTCTCGCCGAACACCAGCCGCTACGAGGCCGACACCCCCAGCCTCGGCAAGCGCTCCGACTACGGCACCTACCTGGGCAAGACGTTCGACCACCCCCACCAGGAGCGCTTCATCCGCGCCCACCTGCTCATCGGCGACGGGGCCGACAACGGCACCGCGTCCGCCGCCGCCGAGGCCGCCCGGTGGGGCCGCCGCACCCCCCCGACCCGACTCACCACTTTCACCGTCGGCTCCGACACCACCACCGGCACCGCCCGCGACCTGTCAATCGCCGGCCTCAGCCTCGACCCGTCGCCGGCCCCGGTGAAAACCGAGGTGACGGTGAACGCCCGCGTCCACGCCTACGGCTTCGCCGGCACGAAGGTCCGCGCCCGCGTCCTGTTCGACGACAAGGAGGTCGCCGCGGAGGACGTGTCGCTGCCGAAGGAGCGCGACAACGAGGTGAAGCTGGTGGTGAAGGCGCCCGAGAAGCACGGCGAGGTGAAGGTGCGCGTCGAGATCGGCCGCGAAGTAGACGGCAAGATCGAGCCGCTGCCGGGCGAGGTGTCGGGCTTGAACAACCAGTCCGAAACGTACCTGACCGTCACCAAGGAGGGCGTCCGCGTCCTGGTCATCGACCAGTTCCGCCCCGAGAACGCCCGCCTGCTGGACGCGCTCCGCTCGGAGAAGCGGTTCGACGTGGTGGCGGTGTGGCGGCAGGCGCCGTTCCCGGCGTCGCCCGAGGACCGCGCGCTGCTCGACCTGGAGGCGCAGGGGTACGACGTGGTGGTCGTCGGCAACGTGTCCTACGAGCTGCTGGCGAGTGCCGACCCGAAGCTGCCGGGGCAGCTGATCGACCGCGTGACGAAGAAGGGGGCGGGGCTGCTGTTCCTCGGCGGCGAGGTGGCGTTCACCGGCTACCCGGCCGCGCCGGCCGACGCCCCCGGGATGCGCGAGTGGACGTTCGGTGACCTGCTTCCGGTGGTGCCGTCGCCCGGCGTCATCATCGAGACGGCGGACAAGAGCGGCCGGTCGCTGAAGACGTACCAGACGGTGCCGACCGCGAAGGGGCTCGACGACAGTGTGCTGACGCTCGACCGCGACCCGGCGAAGTCCCGCGAGCTGTGGGACCAGCTGAACGCCGGCGGCCGCCCGCCGCGGCCGCGCGTCAGCGGCCTGGTGCGCATGGCGAAGAAGCCGGGGGCGACGCTCTACGCCTGGGCGACGAACGACGACGCCGTCGTTCCCGCGGGGAGCCTCCACGTCGAGAAGGGGAAGGAGAAGGGGGACGCGCTGCTGGTGGGGCACCAGATCGGCGAGGGGGCGAAGGGGCGGGTGCTGGCGTTCGGCGGGTACGACAGCTACCTGTGGGAGCGGCTCGGCCAGCCGAAGACGCGGCAGGGGACGGAACTGCACCACCGCTTCTGGCGGCAGTGCGTGCTGTGGCTCGCCCACCAGGAGGAGGAGGAGGGGCAGGTGTACGCCCGGCCGGAGTTCCGCCGGCTGGCGGTAGGCGGCGACCAGACGATCCGCGTCGGGGTGAAGTCGGCGCTGGGCGGCGAGGAGCCGAACCCGGACGTGGAGGTGAAGGTGCTGCCGCCGGGGGTGACGGACGAGGAGAAGGCGCCGCGGCAGACGCTGCTGCGCGACGCGAAGGGGGCGAAGGTGCTGTTCCGCCCGCCGCTGCCGGGCGAGTACACGGTGGTGGTGACGGCCCCGCTGAAGGACAAGGACGGGAACGTCGTTCCGGGCCAGAAACTGCGCGGCACGGCGCGGTTCCTGGCGTACCCGGAGGTGAGCGACGAGATGCTGAACGTGGCGGCGGACCACCGCTTCCTGGAGCGGCTGGCGAGCGCCGGCGGCGGCAAGGCGCTGCGGCTCGAAGACCTGTCGGCGTACCTGCGGGAGCTGAAGGCGGCCCCGAGCGACATCCTGAAGCCGAAGCCGCGCTACTACCCGGACTGGCGGCGGAACCACTCGAAGGGCTTCCTCCCGGCGTGGCTGGTGCTGT
>DASPHQ010000272.1:0-16588 GCA_035629595.1 Urbifossiella sp.
CCGTCTACAACACTTGCGCCGTTCAGTCCTCGTCGGCCTGAATCCGCCCTCCTTCCCTACCCTCTAACGGGAGTGCCCCGACGCGGGTACGGGAGGTACGGGATGGCGACCACGACCGCGCCGATCAACACGCAGGAAACCGTCGGCTGGCGGTTCGACAACACGTACACGCGGCTGCCGAACGCGCTGTTCACCCCGGCCCGGCCGGCGGAGTACCCCGCCCCGCGGGTGGCAGTCCTGAACCACAAGCTCGCGGCCGACCTCGGCCTCGACCTCGGGGACTCGGACGCGGCGGCTGTGTTCGCCGGGCAGGCGCCGCCGGCCGGGGCGCAGCCGATCGCCCAGGCCTACGCCGGGCACCAGTTCGGTCACTTCACCATGCTCGGCGACGGCCGGGCGATTCTCCTCGGCGAGCATCGCACCCCCGACGGACGGCTCGTGGACATCCAACTCAAGGGCGGCGGCCGCACCCGCTTCTCCCGCGGCGGCGACGGCAAGGCCGCCCTCGGGCCGATGCTCCGCGAGTACGTCATCAGCGAGGCGATGGCGGCGCTCGGCATCCCCACCACGCGAAGCCTCGCTGTCGTCACCACTGGCGAGCCGGTGTTCCGCACGACGCCGCAGCCCGGGGCGGTCCTCACCCGCGTCGCCGCCAGTCACCTGCGCGTCGGCACCTTCGAGTACGCCGCCGGGATTCAGGACACATCGGTCCTGCGGGCTCTGGCCGACTACGCCATCGCCCGCCACGACCCGCAGCTGGCCGACGCCCCGGAGAAGTACCGCGACTTCTTCCGCGCAGTGCTCGACCGGCAGGCGGCGCTGATCGCCCGGTGGCAGCTCGTGGGGTTCATCCACGGGGTGATGAACACCGACAACATGGCGCTCTCCGGCGAGACGATCGACTACGGCCCGTGCGCGTTCATGAACGCCTACCGGGCGGGGACGGTGTTCAGCTCGATCGACCAAGCCGGCCGCTACCGCTACGAGAACCAGCCGGGCATCGCCCAGTGGAACCTCGCGCGGTTCGCCGAGGCGCTGCTGCCGCTGCTCGCCGGTACCGAGGAGGCGGCAGTCGCGGTCGCCACCGAGGTGTTGGACGAGTTCCCCGCACGCTTCCGCGGCTACTGGCTCGCCGGGATGCGGCAGAAGCTGGGGCTTCAAACCGCCGAGGACGGCGACGGCGAGCTGGCCGAGGCGCTGCTGGCGTGGATGGAAAAGACCCGGGCGGACTTCACGACCACCTTCCGCGACCTGTCGGCAGGCGAACCGCCGGCGGGTGAGCGGTATGACGACGCGGACTTCCGGGCGTGGTACGCCCGCTGGCAGGAGCGCCTCGGCCGCGACGGCCGGCCCCTGGCGGAGGCCTCCGCCGCGATGCGGGCCGTCAACCCTGTGGTTATCCCGCGGAATCACCGGGTCGAGGAGGCGCTGGCGGCCGCGGAGGCGGGCGACCTGGACCCCTTCCACCGACTGCTCGCGGCGGTGACCGCGCCGTTCGACGACGGCCCGGCTGCGGCCCCGTACCGCGACCCGCCGGCCGACGAGTGCGGCTACCGTACCTTCTGCGGGACGTGACGGTTCCGCCCGGCAGGGGTATCCTGGCAAGGTGGCCCGCGGCCCGCGCGGGCTCCCGGAGAGCCGCCGTGAACTACATCGACCCGCACATCCACATGGTCTCGCGGACCACCGACGACTACCAGCGGATGGCCTACGCCGGGTGCGCCGCCGTCTCCGAGCCGGCGTTCTGGGCCGGGTTCGACCGCGGCACCGCGGCCGGGTTCCACGACTACTTCCGGCAACTCACTCAGTACGAACCGAAGCGCGCGGCGCAGTTCGGCATCCGGCACTACTCCTGGCTGTGCATCAACGCCAAGGAGGCCGAGAACGTCGCGCTGTCGCGCGAGGTGATCGCCCTCATCCCCGAGTTCCTCAAGGAGCCGACCGTCCTCGGCGTCGGCGAGATCGGCCTCAACAAGAACACCCGCAACGAGGCCACCGTCTTCCAGGAGCACCTCGACCTCGCCGCCAAGACCGACGAGCTGATTCTCATCCACACGCCGCACCTGGAGGACAAGCTGAAGGGGACGCGGATGATCGTGGACATGCTCAAGGGCGACAGCCGGGTGAAGCCGCACCGCGTCTGCGTCGATCACGTCGAGGAGCACACCGTCCGGCTGGCGCTCGACAACGGCTTCTGGTGCGGGATGACGCTCTACCCGACGACGAAGTGTACCCCCGCCCGCGCCTGCGACATCATCGAGATGGTCGGCACCGACCGCATCATGGCGAACTCGGCCGGCGACTGGGGGAAGTCCGACCCGCTGGCGGTGCCGGAGTTGATCCAGGAGATGCGCCGGCGCGGGCACCCGGACGCGGCGATCCGCAAGGTGGTGTACGAGAATCCGCTGACATTCTGGCGGCAGGCCAACAACTGGGTCGAACCCCGCTGGGAATAACGGTGTCGCGGGCAACTCGTTCCATCCGGCCGCAAGTCCCTGCCCGGTAAGGACTCACGTCGTGCGGCGGCCGTCGCGTCATTCCAATATAGATTCCTCCAGACGACTCAATGCTTCTGGGACGGGGTCCCCCACTCGCCTGGAACCAATTATGTCCGCCAGACCGTCGCCGCCCGTCGGGACGTAATCCCCTGTCCCCGCGTCCGGTTGATCCGGTAGAGTAACCGCGGTTAGCACGGCAACAGCCCGCGGAGGCCGCGATGTCCCGGTTCGACCTGTCCCGCCTCGAAACCGCCCCGAAGGTGCCGGGCAAGCCGCGCCACAAGACCCGCGAGGTGCAGGTCGGCAGCCGCGTGTTCGGCGGCTCGAACCCGGTCTGGGTTCAGAGCATGACCACCACCGACACGTTCGACGTGGACGGAACGGTCCAGCAGATTCTCGCGCTCGAAGAAGCCGGCTGCGAACTGGTCCGCGTCACGGTGCCGAAGCCGGAGGACGCGGGGGCGCTGTCGCGCATCCGCGACCGGGTCGGCATCCCGCTCATCTGCGACATCCACTTCGACTACAAGATGGCGCTCGCGGCGCTCGACCACCCGGTGGACAAGATCCGCATCAACCCCGGGAACATCGGCAGCCACGAGCGGTTCCGGCAGGTGATCCGCAAGGCGAAGGACCGCGGCATCCCCATGCGCATCGGCGTCAACGCCGGGAGCCTGGAGCGGGAACTGGTCGAGAAGTACGGCTTCCCGTGCCCGCCGGCGATCGTCGAGAGCGCGCTGCGGTACATCGAGATGGCCGAGAGCGAGGGGTATCACGACATCGTGGTGTCGCTGAAGTCGTCGGACGTGCTGGTGGCGGTGGAGGCGTACCGGCTGTACGCCGGGCTGGCCGACTACCCGACGCACATCGGCATCACCGAGGCCGGGAAGCCGCCCTACGCGGTGACCAAGAGCGCAGCCGGGCTGTCGCCGATCCTGCTGGACGGCATCGGCGACACGATCCGCATCTCGCTGCTGGGCGACCCGGTGCCCGAAATCGCGGCCGCGTTCGACATACTCCAGGCGACGCAGCGGCGGGTGCGGCGGCCGGAGTTGATCGCGTGCCCGACGTGCGGCCGGCTGGCGATCGACCTGGAGAAGATCATCGCCGAGTTGGAAGTGAAGCTGGCCGGCAAGAAGCTGCCGGTGAAGATCAGCGTACTGGGGTGCGTGGTGAACGGCCCCGGCGAGGCGAAGGAGGCGGACATCGGCATCGCCGCGGGGAACGGCCAGGGGATGATCTTCCGCAACGGCGAAATGGTGCGGCGGGTGCCGGAGGCGGAGATCGTGGACGGGCTGATGGAGGAGCTGGCCCGCTGGGAGGTGGAGAACGCCGGCAAGATCGCGGCGGCGAGCCCGTCGCGGCCGAGCGAGGCGGAGGGGCTGGGCCGCCGCCGGCTGCCGGTGGTGGCGGGGTGAGCCGAGGGCGTGGTAGAATGCGCGAGGGCCGCCCGTGCCGCGTCCGAAGTTCGTTGTCCGGCACTTCATCGCCTGCCTTGCGGCTCCCTGGGAAGGCACTCCCGGGCCGGACACGTTTCGCACGCTGGAGTCCGTGGGGTATTTCCACCAGATTCCGCCGGATACCGAATTCCCTGCCGAACTGAGGTTCTGGCTCTACACTCGATTCTTCTGGACGGGTGGTGGTGACGGAGATCGGACATTCGCCATCGAAGTCCATTGGCTCGACGCACCAAGCGGGCAACCGTGGTCGGCACGGTTCCTCACGGGCAGGGTTCGGATCACGGCAGGCCGCGCGGTTACGAGCACGGCATGGCCGATCGGCCCGATCCTGTTTCCGGGCGAAGGCCGTTACGAATTCCGCCTCTTGTGTCGGACCCGGCGGCCCTGGGGTGACGAGGACCGTGAGGTTGCCAGCGAGTTCATCCGAATCGAGAGGGCGTCGTGAACCCGAAGAAGCCGCGGCGAGTTGTCCCAGGACCGGGACGAGGGATCAACGTCACCGGAAAGGTCGGCCCCGTCGAGTACAGCGTCGAGATGCCGCCCGCCAGGTCACGGATCGTCCGGGGGCCGAACGGGAGGCTCGTTGCCATCCCGATTCCGCCCCCGGAAGCGCCATCGGTCCCCGAGAACTCGCCTGAACCAGGGCCGGTTGCCCCTACCACATAACCCAATTACAGCGTCGGGCCGATGCTCCAGGGGGCGAACTCCTCCTCGCCGACGCCGTGGAGCTCGCTCTTCGTCTTCTCCCCGCTCGCCGTCGCCAGGATCGCCTCGAAGATCTCGCGGCCGACCACCTCCACCGGCGTGCCGTACAAGATCGGGCCGGCGTTGATGTCCATGTCCGACTCCATCTTCTCGTACAGCGGCGTGTTCGTGGCGATCTTCAGGCACGGCACCGGCTTGCACCCGTACACGCTGCCGCGGCCGGTCGTGAACACGCACACGTTCGCCCCGCCGGCCACGATCCCCGTCATGCTCACCGGGTCGTAGCCGGGCGTGTCCATCACCACGAACCCCTTCGCCGTCACCGGCTCGGCGTACCGCACCACGTCCACCATCGCGGTGGTGCCGGCCTTGGCGATCGCCCCCAGGCTCTTCTCGTAGATCGTGGTGAGGCCGCCCTCCTTGTTCCCCGGGCTCGGGTTGTTGTTGATCTCCGCCCCGAACACGCCCGTGTACCACTTCCACCACTCGATCCGCTCCACCAGCTTCTCGCCGACCGCCTGGCTCACGGCCCGGCGCGTCAGGACGTGCTCGGCCCCGTAAATCTCGGTCGTCTCGCCGAGGATGGTCGTGCCGCCCTGCTGCACGATCAGGTCGGACGCGACGCCGAGCGCCGGGTTGGCCGTCACGCCGCTGTTGCCGTCGGAGCCGCCGCAGTTCGTCCCGAGGATAAGGTGCTTCGCCGGCAACGTGACGCGCCGCACGTCGTTCACCCGCGGCAACAGCCCGGCCAGCGCCTTCACGCCGGCGTCCACCGTCTTGCCGATGCCGCCGGCCTCCTGGATGGTGATGACCGTCGGCGGCTGCTTCGACCCGCCGATCTGGATCAGCCCTTCCGACTCGACCAGGTGCGCCGCCTGCACGATCTCGCAGCCGAGGCCGACGATGATGAACCCGGCCACGTTCGGGTGCTTGGCGAACCCGGCCAGCGTGCGCTCGAGCTGGCGGTGGTCCGGCCCCTCGTACTGCATGGCGCACCCGCCGCGGTGGACGATCGGCACCACGCCGTCCACGTTCGGGAAGTCGCGGAGGATGCCGCTGGCCCGCACCTTCTCGGCGATGTACTTGCTGGCGCTCGCCGAGCAGTTCACCGTGCTGATGATGGCGACGTAGTTCCGCGTGCCGTAACGCTGGTGGTCCGGGCGGGCGGAGCCGCGGTCGTAGCCGAGGAAGGTGCGGTACTCGGCCGGCGGGGGCAGCGGGGCGGGCAGGTCGGCGCAGTAGGCGTAGTCGCGCTCGAAGCTGCCGAGCTTTACGTTTTGGACGTGGACGTGCTCGCCGGCGGCGATGTTCCGTCCGGCGAAGCCGATCACCTGGCCGTACTTGTTCACCGCGTCCCCCTCCGGGATCGCGCGGACGGCGAACTTGTGCCCCATCTTCACCGGGGCGGTCACGGTAACGGTGGCGCCGTCGAGCCGCAGCGCGGTCCCGCCGGGGATCGGCTTGCGGGCGACGGCGACGTTGTCGTCGGGGCGGAGGTGAACGGCGTATTCCGTCAGCGGCGCGGCGGACATCGCGGCGGATTCCTGCGGGGAAGCGATGCGGGGTGGAACCCGTTCACTGTACCGGAAGCCGGCGCGGCCGGGAACCCGGGCCGGTCGGGAGGGTTGTGCCGGGCGGGCGGGCGGCGGGTGTCGCTTTCGCGCCGCGGGTGTGGACGGCGCGGCCGCGGGGCCCGCGCGCCCCGGTAAACTCACGGAAGGTGCGACGGGCGACGTGTCCGTTCCCGGGTGTTCCCCTATCCTGACGGCCAACCACCTCGCCCGCCGGTCCTCGGGGGCGCACCGCGGAAAGGTCGGGCGATGGAAAAAGGGCTCTGCTACGGGGCGCTCGGCGTCGCCGCACTGATGCTCGTGGTCTTCCTGCTCGACCTTGTCGCGGGCTTCCCGTTCGGCGGCAGCCCGTTCATGGTCCTCGACATCCTCGGCATCATCTCGGCCGGCATCATCGGCTACCTGGCGTTCAACGCCAGCAAGGACTTGAAGTGACGGTTTCAAAGCCCGGGGACGGCCGTCCCCGGGCTTTCAGGCGTGCCCCTCTGTTCCTTCCTCACTCACCAACCGAATCAGCGCGTCGATCAACCCGTCGGCCGTGAACGTCGTCGCCTCCGCGGCCACCGGGTAGCCCAGCCGGCGGACGGCGCCGCCGGTCTCGGGGCTAATCGCCACCAGCCTCACCTCGCCGCGCTCGACCCGGCCGCGGATGGTGTCGTCGAACCCGGCCAACAGGTTCTCGGCGATGCGCGAACTCGGCAGCGTCACGTAGCGAATCTCACCGCGGCGGAGGGCGTCGAGTACGCCGGGAGTGGGGGCGGCGGCGTCAACCTGGTCGTAGGCGGCCACCTGCTCCACGACCGTGGCGACCTTCGCCAGTTCGGCGCGAACGAGATCACGGCCGCGGTTCGCCCGTGCCAACAACACGCGCTGTCCGGCGACGTGTGGGGCCAACGCCGCAGCTAGCCCCTCGGACGAGAACGTGTCGGCCGGCACTACGTCGGCACGGAGGCGGTACTCGCGGAGGGCGTCGGCCGTCTTCGGACCGATGGCGGCGAACTTCACCCCGCCCACGTCGCGCAGGTCGCGGCCGAGCGCGTCCAGCCGGCGGAAGAACGCATGCACGCCGTTCGCGCTCGTGAACACGACCCAGTCCCAGCCGCCGTCGCGGACCTCGGCCAGCGCCCGGTCGAGCGGGCCGACGTCGGCGGGTTCGCGGATCTCGACCGTCGGCATCTGGTAGACGACGGCCCCGAGGTGTTCGAGCCGCCGCACCATTCCCGCCGCCTGATGCGCCGGCCGCGTCACGAGGACGCGCCGGCCGAACAGCGGACGCGACTCCCACCACGCGCCCGCAGGGCGGTGCGCCACTGGGTCGCCGACGATGATGAGCCCCGGGGCTTCGAGCCCGGCGTTGCGGCGAGCCGGTTCCAGGTCCGCGAGGCGGGCGTACACGGCGCGCTGTTCGCCGGTGCTGGCCCGCTCCACGATCGCCGCGGGGGTGTCGGGGTTCTTCCCGTGCTTCAGCAGTTCCGCGACGATGACCGGCAGCCGGGCCACGCCCATGTAGATGCACAGCGTCCCGGGGAAGGCTGCGAGCGCCTTCCAGTCGAGGCGGTTGCCCGGCTTGTTCGGCAGCTCGTGCCCCGTCACCAGCGCCACGGCGCTGGCGTAGTTGCGGTGCGTCAGCGGGATTTCGAGGAACGCCCCGGCGGCGAGCGCGGCCGTAACCCCCGGCACGATCTCGTAACCGACGCCGGCCGTCCGCAGCGCCTCGGCTTCTTCGCCGCCGCGGCCGAAGACGAGCGGGTCGCCGCCCTTGAGGCGCACGACCGTCTTGCCGTCGCGGCCGTAGCGGATGAGCATTTCGTGGATGTGCGGGTACTTGTCCGGGTGGGTGCCGGGCAGGTCACGGACGCACACCTTTTCCGCTGCCGGGTTCGCCAGGTCGAGCAGCCTCGGCGGCACGAGTTGGTCGTACAGCACGAGGTCGGCGCGGGCCAGCACCTCGGCCGCGCGGACGGTCAGCAGCCCCGGGTTGCCGGGTCCGGCGCCCACCAGAAACACGGTGGGTTGCGCGGGATCAGGTTGATGAGGCGGACTCATAGCTCACTTGGGCCGCGGAATGACGAATGACCCACCAATGACCCACCAATGACGAAGGAATGCAGGGTGGGTCTTCCTTCGTCATTGGTGGGTCATTGGTGGGTCATTCGTCATTCTACCCTTAGACGGCGATCTCCTCGGCCGCCGGCTCGTCGGCGTCGGCCGGGTCGAACCCCGGGAAGTAGTAGCAGAAGACGATGCCGACGAGGTACAGGCCGTACATCGGCACGAACAAGTAGCCCATCGTTACCAGGTCCGGCGTGGGCGTGATGAGGGCCGCGAACAGCGCGAGCACGAAGCAGGCGCCGCGCCACCGCTTGAGGTAGTCCTGCGCGCTGAACATGCCGATGCGGTTCAGGAAGATCATCACCAGCGGCGTCTGGAACGACAGCCCGAACACCAGCGGCAGGATCAGCGCCAGGCTCAGCCACTCGTTCAGCCGGATGTCGGGGTCGATCTTCAGCCACTCGTTAAACTTCAAGAGCGCCTTCACCGCCCCGGGCAAGACGACGAACTGGCACAGCAGCACGCCGGCGACGAACAGGATCAGGCTCGGCAGGAAGATGAGGCGGATGTACCGCTTCTCGTGGGGGTACATCCCGGCCCCCACGAACGCCCAGAACTGGTACAGCAGCCACGGACTCGCCAGCACGATGCCGCAGACGATCGACACCTTGAAGTAGACGACCAGCGACTCCTGCGCGCTCAGGGTGGTGAGGTACCCCTTCGCCCCGACCAGCGCGTCGCCCTGGTTGCTGAACGAGCTGATGTAGCCGGGGAACACCTTGATCGTGGTAACGATCTCCTTCGGCGCGCCATCCTTCGGCGGGCCGAACACCGGGGTGAACGCCTCCACCGGGATCATCACCGGCATCTCCTGCGGGGCGCCGAGGAGAATCCGCCGCTCCTCGTCGGTGAGTTCGGACAGGGCGTTGCCGTTGTCCACCAGCTTCTTCCGCACCCGCTCGACCTCGTCCTCGACGGACGCCTGCCTGGTCTCCAGCTTCTCCTCCTGAGCCTTCATCGTCCGGCGGTAGTAGAAGTCGCGGACCTGCGTCTCGACCGGGTGCGTGATCACGTCGAACATCGGCTTGCCGACGCCGATCCTGGGGTCGCCGACGGCGCTTCCGACGCCGTCGAGGACGAACCCGATGCACATGAGGAAGACGAGCCCGACCAGGGCGCGGATCATCCGCACGCGCAGCTCTTCGAGGTGCTCCCCGAAGGTCATGCGGGTGTCGTCGAAGATGTCGTCCGGGTATTCGTGGCTGTGCTGGCTTTTCCGGGAAAGCATCGGTATACCCCCCGCGCGGGTGGAGCGGGACGAATCCCAACCACGAGGCGAAGGTGCTCGACCGGTTGGCAGGAACGGACTCGGCGGAAGGTCGGGGGTATCCTATCGACCGGGCGCCCGTGGCTCAAGTTCCGCCGCAGCCGCGGACGCACCGGACACGCCCGACGAGTACAATTCGGCCGGACGGACCCACCCACCCGGAGGCCGGGCGATGACGCGGCTTGTGACGCTCGGGCTGATTCTGGCGGCCGCCGGCTGCACCCGCTACGAGGGGCCGCTGGAGGTTTACAACAAGAACCGCAGCGGCGACCGGGCCGACCGCCCCGGCTACACGATCGACGAGCAGAAGGCCCGCGCCCGCGAGCGGCTGACCACGTTCGAGGACGACCGCGAGCGCTTCCCGTCGGCCGGCGTCGACCGGCCCGGCGGCGTCGGCCGCTGATCCCGGTGGCGGCTAGCGGGCGAGGAACGGCGCGAGGGCCTCGGCGCCGAACCGACGGGTGAACACGCCGGCCCCGTCGGGAAGCAGGTGGTGCCCGTCGGCGAACGCGGCGTCCGGCATCCACTCACGGGCGCTGACCACCACAGCCCCCAGGTCCCGGGCCAGGTCGTCCGTCGCCCGGCCGAACTCGGCCCACTGCTCCGCCGGGTACACCTCCCGCAGCTCACTCCCTTCCGGCATCACGACCACCAGCACCCGGATGTCGTGGGCCTTGACCGCCCGGGTGAGCCGTTCGAACCCTTCCCGGGCCGACGCCGCCACCCCACACCGTGCGAAGCCCCCGAACCGCGTGATCTCCGCGGTCCGCGCCCATTCCCGCACCGCCGGGTCCTCGGGCGGCACCAGTCGCGTCCAGCCGTCGGCGTCCGTCTTGTCGAACACGTAGTCCAGCCGGGACCCCCACGGCACCCACGCCGGCAGCGCCCGGCTGAGAAGGGCGTGGCGGTAGGTGAACGTCGGCACCGCCCGCGCCCGCACCCAATCGGCGTAGGCCGTCGGCCCCGGGCTCCCGTGAGCGACCGACAGGTCGGAAAGCGACCGCCGCTCGGGCGGCAGTACGCCGTCAACCTCTTCGGCTTGGCCGAGCAGCGCCGGGGTGACTTCCAGCACGAGCCAGTGTGGGCGGACGCCCTCGGCCAGGAGGCGCTCCAGTGTGATTGCCTCCTGGAGCGGGCCGCACATCGGGATGCCGAAGTTGAACACCGTCACCGGCGTGCCGCCAGCGTCGTGGAGCGGCGGCAGGTCGGCCGGCCGCAGACCGTTCATCATCCGCGAACTGCCGAGTGCGAGGCAGACTGGCCGGCCGGGGTGCTCGCGGATGCGGGCACGGAGGAGTTCGAGCTTCCGCCCATAGTTCGGGTCGCGAATCCCCGGGCCGCGGGTTTCGATCAGCACGACCAGCGCGATCTGCACGACCACAAACCCGACGGCCAGCGCGAGTACCTCGGTGCGGATCGACCGGGGACGCGGGCGGTACATGGTGCTCCTCACCCCGGGGTTAGAACTGGACGTAAACGAACGCCCGGCCGTCGTCGACCGCCAGCGCGAACGCGGCCGACACCGCGACGGCGAGCGCCGCTCCGCGGACCGCGGCCGGCAGCGGCGCCCACATCCGCTCCCACCACCCGCGGGCGACGAGGACGTGTCCGACCACCAGGAGCGCGGCCAGGACGACGAAGCTCTGGGGGCTGAGGGCCACCCGCACCCCGCCGGGTCCGGGGACCAGCATCCGCCCGAGCATGTCCAGCCCGGCCGGGACCGAAGGCGTGCGGAAGACGACGAGCGTGAGCGCGAACAGGACGAACGTGGTCGCGATCCGCACGCCGGTCCCGGCGGGCGTTTCGAGGAGCCGGCCGAGGCCCGAATCCGCGGGGACGCGCCGGCGGAACGCCCGGTGGAGCGTGAGCCAACACCCCTGCACGACGCCGAACGCCACGAACGGCCACGCGGCCCCGTGCCACAGCCCGCACAGCACCATGACCGCCATCGTGTTGCGGAACGTCCGCCACTCCGACCCCCGGCTCCCGCCGAGCGGGTTGAACACGTAGTCCCGGAACCAGCTGGACAGCGAGATGTGCCAGCGGCGCCAGAAGTCGGAGATGTTGACGGCGAGGAGCGGGAGGTTGAAGTTCCACCCGAGCTTGTACCCGAGCAGGTGGGCGCACCCGATGGCGATGTCCGAGTAGCCGGAGAAGTCGCAGTAGAGCTGGACGTAGTAGGCGAACGTCGCCAGCCACAGCGCCGACGCCTTGAACGCCGCCGGGTCGGCGAACACCGGGTCGGCGAACAGGGCCATCCGGTCGGCGATCGCCAGCTTCTTGACCAGCCCGAGGGCGATGAGCCGGACGCCGAGCCCGGCCCGGGGCCAGCTCCACCGCTTCGGCCGCGTCAACTGTGGGAGGAAGTCCCGGCCGCGGACGATCGGCCCCGCCACGAGGTGTGGGAAGAACAGGATGAACGTCAGGAGCCGCGGGAGGCTCCGCTCGGCCGGGATGCGGCGGCGGTACACGTCCACCGTGTAGCTGATCGCCTCGAACGTGTAGAAGCTGATCCCGATCGGGACGACGACTTCGAGGACCGGCGTTGACGCGGGGACGGCGAGCGCGGCCAGCGCCTCCCGCAGCGAATCGAGGAAGAAGTTGACGTACTTGAAGTACCCGAGGAGCGCCAGGTTCCCGCCGACGCTGAGGGCGAGCAGCGCCTTGCGGGTGCGGGTCGAGGTGGCCCGGTCCATCCCCAGAGCGAGGTAATAATCAACTGTGGTCGAGGCGACGATGAGGGCCGCGAGCCACGGGTTCCAGGTGGCGTAGAAGAGGACGCTGGCGACCAGGAGCACCCAAACGCGGACCCGCTGCCCGCGGACCGCCCAGTGGAGGGCGAACACCGCGGCGAAGAACAGCACGAACTTGGGCGTACAGAACAGCACCGCAACTCCGAACCGCTCCGGGGAAATCGTCCTGGCTTCGGACTCTCCGTTAGTCATCGGTTGTCGGTGGGGGTGGGCTCCAACGAACCACCCGCGCCGCGGACGTGAGGCGAAATCCCGGTCGCCGTCCGACGAATCCCTTCCCACTTGGGGTTTCCTCGTTGCCGCCGCCCCCGCGGTCCGGCCACAATAACCCCCGACCCACCACCCGCACCGCCGAGGCCGTCATGGGACTCTGGGAGAAGATCACCGGCGAGTTCATCGACATCATCGAGTGGACGGAGCCGAGCCAGAACGAGGTGCTGTCGTACCGCTTCACCCGGTACAAGAACGAGATCAAGAACGGGGCCAAGCTCATCGTCCGCGAGGGGCAGGCGGCGGCGTTCGTCAAGGAGGGGCAGCTCGCCGACGTGAAGGGGCCGGGCACTTATACCCTCGACACCAAGAACATGCCGATCCTGTCCACCATCCTCGGGTGGAAGTACGGGTTCGAGTCGCCATTCAAGGCCGAGGTGTACTTCATCAGCACCCGCCAGTGGACCGACCAGAAGTGGGGCACGTCGAACCCCGTCATGGTCCGCGACCCCGAGTTCGGCCCCGTCCGCCTGCGGGCGTTCGGCTCCTACGCCTTCAAGGTGACCGACCCGGCCACGTTCCTCCGCGAACTCGTCGCGACCGACCCGTCGTTCGAGGCGTACGAGGTGACGGCGCAGTTCCGCAACGCCATCGTGTCGCGGTTCATCGACGTGCTCGGGTCGAGCCGCATCCCGATGCTCGACCTGGCCGGCAACTACGAGAAGGTGAGCAAGCTGGCGCTGGAGCGGATCAGCCCCGAGCTGGCGAAGATGGGCATCTCGCTGACGCAGTTCTTCGTGGAGAACGTGTCGCTGCCGCCGGAGGTGGAGGCGGCGCTCGACAAGCGGAGCCAGATGGGCATCCTCGGCAACCTCGACCAGTACGCGAAGTTCCAGTCGGCCGAGGCCATCCGCGACGCGGCGAACAACCCCGGCGGCATCGCCGGGCTCGGCGCCGGCCTCGGCGCCGGCGTGGCGATCGGCGGCCAGATGGGCGCCGCGATGGCCGGCGTGGCCGGAGCGCCGGGAGCGGTGACGCCGGGGAACACGCAGCCCTTCGGCGGCCCGCCGCCGCTGCCGACGACGGGCGCGCAGTTCTTCGCCGCGATCGGCGGGGCGCAGGCCGGTCCGTTCGACCTGGCCGGCCTCCAGTCGCAGGTCACGGGGGGGAAGGTGACGCGGACGACGCTGGTGTGGAAGCCGGGGATGTCGGGCTGGACCGCCGCCGCGGACGTCCCGGAGCTGGCGTCGCTGTTCGCGCACCTGCCGCCGCCGCTGCCCACCTGACCAGCCACCCCAGAAGCCCGGGGACGGCCGTCCCCGGGCGTTCGCCCGCGAATCACCTCACCCCCCACTGCTCATGCCTGCCCCCGCCGGAAAGCTGTTCCCCTGCGCCCAGTGCGGGGCGAAGGTCGCGTTCGACCCCGCCACGCGCTCCCTCAAGTGCCCCTACTGTGGCCACACCACCGCCGTCCCCGACCCGGGCGACGAGGCCGCGGCCGCGGTCGTCGAACGGGAATTCGACGCCTACCTGGAGCGTGCGGAAGCCGGCGACGGGGCCGTGATCGCCGGCCACACGTCGCAGACGCGCTGCACCGGCTGCGGGGCCACGGTGCTCCTCGAAGACAAGGTGGTGACGAAGGAGTGCCCGTTCTGCGGCACGCACCTGGAGAACAAGCCCGAGAGCGCGGCCGGGATGATCCCGCCGGAGTCGCTGGTGCCGTTCGCGGTCGAGTTGCGCGCCGCCCGCGCGGCGTTCACGACGTGGCTCGGCGGTCTGTGGTTCGCCCCGAGCGAACTCAAGACAGTCGCCAACCTCGGCCAGCTATCGGGCGTGTACGTGCCGTACTGGACGTACGACGCGATGACCTACACCGCCTACCGCGGCGAGCGCGGCGACAACTACCAGGACACGGAGACGTACACCGAGCGCGACGCCCAGGGGAACAGCGTCACGAAGACGCGGACGGTGACGCGCATCCGCTGGTGGCCGGCGTCGGGGCAGGTCGAGCACTTCTTCGACGACGTGCTCGTATGCGGCTCGAAGAGCGTGCCGCCGCACCTGATCGCGTCGCTGGAGCCCTGGGATCTGGAGAACCTGGAGGGCTTCCGCCCCGAGTTCCTGGGCGGGTTCAACACCGAGCGGTACTCCGTCGGCCTGCGCGAGGGGTTCGGCGAAGCGAAGCAGTTGATGGCGCCGACGATCGACACCCTGGTGCGCCAGGACATCGGCGGCGACCACCAGCGCGTGGAGTGGAAGCGGACCGACTACGCGGCAGTGACGTTCAAGCACCTGCTGCTGCCGGTGTGGGTGGCGCACTACCGCTACCACGAGAAGCTGTTTCAGATTCTGGTAAACGGGCGGACCGGCAAGGTGTCCGGCGAGCGGCCGTGGAGCGTGGCGAAGATCGTGGCGGTGGTGCTGGCGGCGCTGCTGGTCGTGGGCGTGATCGCGCTGGTGGTGGCGATGACATCGGGGAAGGCACGAGGGGCGTCACCTCGGATCGGACCGGCGGCGGTAGCGGCGGTTGATGCGGAACTCTTTCACCACCACGATGCGGTTCCGCACGTTCACGCCGTAGAGCACGGTCACCATGCGGCTCGTGCCGCACCGCATGTCGAGGTCAAGTTGTTCGAGCCGCTCCCGACTTTCGCCCCACTCCACCGGTTCGACCGACAGGCGGAATTCAATCTCGAGCATCGCAGCGGTGAACTCGGCAACCAGTCCGTTCGCCCGCAGCCACTCGCCGTTCGTGGCTAATCGCTCGCGGACCGCCACGGGGATGTTGAGCGAGTACCGCGCGGGCGAAGGGTCGGGGTCAGGCATCGGGTTGGCCCGTCCCCGCGATGTCCCGGATCAGGTCGGCGAACGTGATCCCGCTGCGCATCGCGTCCTCGACTTCCTCTGCCGTCAGCACGCCTTCGAGCGGCGGCTCCTGTTCGTCGTCCGGCGGAACCGGATCGACCGGGCGGGGCGGGATGCTGTTCGGTCCGGACATGTCAGCCTCCTTCCGGCGGTCAACGCGTTCCCTGATTATGCCGTGCCACGGCCGGGGGCACAATCCGCTCATCCCCCGGCGGGGTCGAGCCCGTCGAGCATGTGGCCGAGCTTCTCGCGCTTCGTCTGGAGGTAGCCGCGGTTGTGCTCCCCCGGCGGAATCTGGATCGGCACCCGGTCCGTGATCCGCAGCCCGTAGCCGTCCAGGCCGATCACCTTCGCCGGGTTGTTCGTCAGCAGCCGGATGTCGCGCACGCCCAGGTCGTGCAGGATCTGCGCCCCGATGCCGTAGTGCCGCAGGTCGGACGGGAAGCCGAGCCGGCGGTTCGCCTCCACCGTGTCCAGCTGCTCCTCCGCCTGCAGCTTGTACGCCCGCAGCTTGTTCAGCAGCCCGATGCCGCGGCCCTCCTGGCGGACGTACACGATCACGCCCTTCCCCGCCTCGGCCACCCGCCGCATGGCGAACTGCAGCTGCGGCCCGCAGTCGCACTTCATCGAGTGGAGCGCGTCGCCGGTCAGGCACTCGCTGTGCATCCGCACCAGCACCGGTTCCGCCTGCTCCGGCACCACCCCCGGGGCCGCCTCGACGCCGACGCCACCGAGCGTCAGCGCCAGGTGCGGCTCCTGGTCCACGACCGACGTGTACGCGAACAGGTCGAACTCGCCGTACTCCGTCGGCAGCTTCAGCGCGATCTCGCGGCGGACCAGCTTCTCGCGGCGGCGGCGGTACTCGATCAGGTCGGCGATGGTACACATCTTCAGGCCGTGCCGCTCGCAGAACCCGCGCAGGTCCGGGAGGCGGGCCATCGTCCCGTCCTCGTTCAGGATCTCGCAGATGAACGCCACCTCCTGCAGCCCGGCGAGGCGGCACAGGTCCACGCTCCCCTCGGTGTGGCCGGCGCGGACCAGCACGCCGCCGGGGCGGGCGATCAGCCCGTCCATGTGCCCCTTGTCGCGGACCAGGTCGCCCGGCCCGCTCGCGGGGTCGGCGCAGACCTGGATGGTGTGGCAGCGGTCG
>DASPHQ010000273.1:0-2674 GCA_035629595.1 Urbifossiella sp.
CGTTCGCCGACTGGGCCGACAGCAAGTTCGGCAAGGTCACGTCGATCCGCTGCATCATCAAGGCCGCGGTCATGTCGAAGCACGGGCTGCCGAAGTCCACGGGGATCGCGGACATTCGCAAGCTACTGGCGAAGGAGAAGACGGTTTCGCCGCCCGAGTGGTTCCAGGCGATGCTGACGCAGGGCGTGCTCCTGCTCAACGCCGCACTCACCGCCAGCAGCGAGAAGGGGGCACCCGCCGACCCGCACACGGCGTTCTGGCGGCCGGTCGTCGAGAAGCTGGTGGAGGAGATTCTGAGGGCGAAGCAGGCGAGTGCCGACCCCGCGGACAAGGGCGTGGTGTTCGGCTGGTGGGGCGCCCACGCCCGCAACCTGCGCTCGCTGGTCGAACGGCTTCAGCAGAAGTACCCCGGCGTGAAGGTGCGGCACGTCGACCACTGCAACCCGGCGGCGCAGGGCGACATCTTCTGCGACGGCGACCACTTCGGCCGCATCAACGCGGCGCTGCGCGGCGTCGGCGCCGGCGAGATCGACTGGCTGCCGAGCGCCGGGTGGAACGCGGGCGCGGACGACGCCGAGCGGATGGGGGCGTTCATCACGCAGACGCAGGAGCTGCACAAGCTCTACCTGGAGCGGTTGCAGGAAGTCGCGGCCGAACTCGCGGCGCCGCTGCCGGCCATCGTCGGTGTCCTGGCGTCGCCTCTGTTGGCGTTTCCGGATGCGATCGGCCCGCTGGTACCCGCGGTGCCGGGACTCGAGTTCTACCTGAAGCGCGCCCACCAGTACGGCCAGCTCCAGGGCGCGCGGCCCGGCACCGACCTGAGCGCCGACGAGATCGCGGCGGTGTACCTGTACACGACCGAGTCGTCGTTCTACCGCCGGCTCAACGCCGTGCTCCGCGACCCGGACCGCGAGCACGCGAAGCCGTACTTCGGCTACCTGCGGCTGCTGCTGACGGCGCTGCCGAAGCTGACCGGGTACACGGGGAGCCTGTGGCGCGGCGTCGCGACGGACCTGCGGCGACAGTACCCGAAGGACGGCACGGTGACGTGGTGGGGCGTGTCGTCGTGTACGGCCAAGCGGTCGGTGGCGATGAGCTTCATGGGCGGGACGGGGAAGCGGACGCTGTTCGAGGTGACGCCGGCGCAGGCGGTCGGCATCCGCCGCTATTCGGCGTTCACCGGCGAGGACGAGTACATGCTGCTACCGGGCGCGCGGCTGACGGTGACGGACGTGACGACGGACGCGGGCGGGCTGGCGACGGTGAAGCTCCGCGAGGAGCCGGGCGGTCGCCTCGTGGGGTAAGGATGAGGGATGAGGGATGAGGGATGAGGGATGAATCAGACCGAGGCACTCTGCAACGAGGCTCTCTGATTCATCCCTCATCCCTCATCCTTTCAGACCGGCGGCCCCGCCCGCGCCCGCAGCCACCAGTCGAAGTCGGCGAGCGTGGCGACCAGACCGGCGGGGTCGGCCGGCTTCGTGAGGTGGAGGTTGAACCCGGCCCCGGCCGTCTGCCGCTGCGCGGCTTCGTCGCTCACCCCAGTCACCGCGATCAGCAGCAGCGGCCGGCCGCCGGAATCGGAGCGGACGTGCTTGGCCAGCTCGCACCCGCTCATCCACGGCATGTTCACGTCGAACAGCCCCACGTCCGGCCGGAACGCCGCCGCCTCGCGGACGGCCGCCGCCCCGTCGTAGCAGACGCGCACGTCTGCCCCGCACAGCGCCAGCAGCGCGGCCAGGGTGTCGGCGGCGTCGTGATTGTCGTCCACGACAAGCACCTTGAGTCGGAGGGCGGGGAGACCCGTCCGACGCGGCACGGCCTGGGTGGCAAAGGTGATGACGGGGGGCTCGACGGCCGGGGGGGTGACGGGCACAGAACATCCTCGGAAGCACGGCAGAGTGACAGGCTGCCCTCGACTTCCGTGTCAGGGAAAGCCTCTCAGCATGCACTCGGGATGCCTGACGTATCAATGACCCCGGATTACACAATTGTGGGGGTCCGGGTGGTTCAATGAGTCCATCCAGGACAGGACTTGCGTCGTGCGACGGCAGTCGGGTTCTCGTCCGGCGCGAATGAATGCCCGAAACCGACCCTACGGAACTCGCTGCCGGTGCCACGCCGCCCGGTCGCGGTCGCCGCCGCGCTCCAGCAGGTCCGCCAGTTCGATCCGCAGCCGCGGGGTCGTGGTGCCGATCGACGCCGCCGTTTCGAGCCGACGCACTCCCTCGGCGCGGTTCCCGCGGGCCAACTCGGTCCGCGCCAGGTAGCTCCAGTCCGCGGCCGTGCGGCGGAGGCGGGTGAGTTCGCCGAACCGCTCCACCGCGGCGGCGTGGTCCCCGCGGCGGAAGGCGTCGTCGGCCAGGAGGAACAGCGCGTCGCAGCGGCGCTCGGGGTCGAGGTCGGCGTCCTTCAGCGCGGCCTCGGCGTACACGCGGGAGTCGGGCTGGCCGAGGCGGTAGCCGGTGACCGCCAGCGCCGCCGCCACCGCCCCGTCTCGCGCGCCGGCGTCCCACGCCTCGGCCAGGAGGTCGCGGGAGCGCTGCGTGAAGCCGCGGGCCGCGGCGCCGAGCTCGGCGTGCGCCCCGCCCTTCGCGTATGCCAACCCCAGCGCCCGCTTCCGGTCCGCGGCGCTCAGCCGCGACAGGTCGTGGAACGGCTCCAGCGCCTCGGC
>DASPHQ010000274.1:0-3726 GCA_035629595.1 Urbifossiella sp.
AGAGGCCGTGGTGAAGGGAACGGTCGAGGCCGCGGGCGGGCGGTTGTCCGCCGCAACCGTCGCCGCCGTGTGGCGGTTCGGGTGGTCTTCCGGCACCGCCGAGGTCGGGGGGCGGGCGGTGGGGTGGCGGGTGGCCGACGACGGCGTCGAGGTGACCCTCCCCCCGGACGACCCGACCGCCCCGCCCCTCGCTTACCGCGTGGGCGTGACGACGACGGCCACCCCGGGCGGTGGGTCGCGGTAGTGGGCGTGCCCCGCGTGCGAGTCGCGGGCGGGCGACCTGTACCTCGCCCCGGCCCGCGACCGGCTCGGGTGCCGGCAGTGCTGCGACCTGGCCTACGCCTCGCAGCGGACCCGCGTGCGGGGTCGGAAGCCGGCGGGGCGGCGGATGGTGGCCGATACGGAGGTGTCCCGCTGGACGCCGGCGACGGGCTGGACGTACCGACGGTCGACAACCCGCGCGTGAAAGGTCGGGCCTCGCCGCGAGGAGGGGCAGTCCCGCGGACGGACGCCGGTGCCTCGGACGCGAGGACCGAGTCGGAGACGGCGTGGCTCCATGCCAGAACAACGGAGGAGGGAGTATGATCCGCGGAGTGTCGACATGTCCCTACTGCGGGGACCTGTCGGCGGGCGTCGACGACGACCGCCCGTCGCTGGTGCTCGCACCCGACCGGGCGGGCGGCCGTCCGTGCCCGCACCTGGCGTTCCTGTGCGTGTCGCTGACGGCGTACGACCCGGACACTCACGACAAGGTGCCGGGGCGGACCGGGCACTGGTTGTGGACCCCGGGGGACGGGACGCGGGCGCTGCCGACCGGCCCGATCGACCCGCTCAGCATGTACGTGGACGAGGTCATGTGCGGGATGCTGGCCGGGGAGTCGCTCCCGGCGGGCGAGCACCGGGTCGGCGGGGCAACGGCCGGGTTCCGGGACGCCGACCGCCCGGGGTCCGGTGAGTTCCCGCTCGCCCGGCAGGGCGGCCATGAGGTAGCAGCGTACCTCGACGGACACGGGCTGTACGCCCGGAACCCGGACGCCTTGGTGGCCGAGATCCGCCGGCTCGCTGGAGTCGGGTGATCCGGACGCTGGTCGGCGCCGGGCGCCCGGGCACGAAGGTAATGGAAGCGACCGCCCCGCGCCGGTCGACCACGCACCCCCCACCCCCGAACGGCACGCGGACACATGCCATTCGGGGGTGATCGCGCCCGCTCGATCGGAGTGTAGCCCCGTCGAAGCCGACGGGAGCGGCCGCGGGACCCCATCATCGCTCCGGAAGCCCTGTTGGCCTATCCTCCAGCAGTCCCACAGATTGCGGCTTTGTAGGTGCCATTCGTCGAGGTGACCGACGCGAGCATCCCCAACCTCTGTCTCGTCGATACCCGTGGGAGTTGACCAGGCCCACGCGCCCGGCAGATTCGCACGATCCCCTATCTCGCCTGCTGGACCGTCAACCTCCGGCTGTAAATCGTCGTGCCGTGCGCGATGTAGAGCGTGCTGTGATTCGGGCCGCCGAGGACGCAGGTCGTCAACGGCTGGGCGGCGTCGACCTTCGGCAGCACGCCGCAGGGGCGGCCGGTCGGGTCGAAGACCTGCACCCCCACCGCGCTCGTGACGTAGAACCGCCCGGCCCGGTCCACCGCCATGCCGTCCCCCTGGGCGTTCGGCATGTACGGCGGCGGCTCGTTGAACTTGAAATCGCCCCTGGGGTCGATCGGCAGCCGCATCGGCATCGTCGGCATCCTGGCGTCGAGCACGCCGCCCGCGTTCACCCGGAACGTCCAGGTGTGCGTCCCGCCGTAATCGGACACGGCCAGCGTGCCGCCGTCGTTCGACAGGGCGATGCCGTTCGGCCTGTTGATGCCCGTGTCCACCACCTTCACCTCGCCCGTCTTCGGGTCGATCCGCGTCACCTGCTTGGCAGCCGTCTCCGTGATCAGGATGTACCCGTCCTTCGTCACCGCGAGGTCGTTCGGCCGGACGCCCTCCGCGACGACCCGCACCTCGCCCGTCGCGGGGTTGATCGCGATGACGCGGTTCTTCGCCCCCTGGCAGCCGTACAGGACCGACCCGTCCGGGCTGAACTCCAGGCCGCTGACCGACTCCTTGCAGACCTCCTTGCGCGTCCCGTCCGTGCCGACGCGGACGACCGCCGGGGCCTTCATGTCGCAGAAGTACACGTTGCCGGCCGCGTCGGCGCACAGCGCGTCCGCGAAGCCGAGGCCCTTCGCGACCACCTCCCACCCCTGATCGCGGACCAGCAGGTTGAGGAGCGTCAGGTCGCCGCCGAGGTCGCCGCGGGTGTCGAGCACCGGCGTGTGCTTCTCCTTGCGCCACAGCCACCGCATGGCGTCGGGGAACCTCGACCCGCCGAAGTCGGCGTTGTGGGCGTACCCCTCGGCCCAGTCGAAGCGGACGTCGTACCCCATGTACTTCAGCGCCGACGCCATCTGCTGGTTGGCCCGCGGCCAGCTGCCGGCGACGTTGTCCACGTCGCCGCTGGTGTCGGCCAGGTAGACGCGGACCGGCTTCGGGTCCGTCTTGCGGACCAGCGACGGGTAGACGTTCCCGCCGCGCAGGTTCGTGAAGCTCCCCACGCTCGAATAGACCCGGCGGAAGACGTCGGGCCGCTCCCAGGCGGCGGTGAACGCGCAGATCGCGCCCGAGCTGGAGCCGCCGACCGCGTGCATCTCGGGGTCGTCCGAGATCGCGTACCGCTTGCGGACCTCAGGCAAAATCTCCTCGGTCAGGAAGCGGGCGTAGCGGTCGCCGAGGCTGTCGTACTCGAAGCCGCGGTTGGAGTGCCGCCCCTGCACCCGCGGCCGGTCCTTCTCGTGCCCGGGGTTGATGAAGACGGCGATCGTCGGCGGCATCTCCCCCCGCGCGATCAGGTTGTCGAAGACGACAGGCACCCGCCAGCGGCCCTTCTCATTCTTGAAGCTCTCGCCGTCCTGGAACACCATCAGCGCGGCGGGCTGGTCGGCCTTGTACTGGACCGGCACGTAGACCCACCAGTCGCGGGTCGTGTTCGGGAAGACCTTCGACTCGAACGCGGGCATCGGGACGACCGTCCCCTTCGGCACGCCGTCCTTCGCCACCGCATCCGGGTGCGGCTGCCACTCGGGCTTCGTCTCGACGTGAGGGAGCTTCGTGCCCTCCGCCTTGTCGTTCCACAGCCAGCGGAGCGAGTCCGGCAGCATCTCGCCGCCCCACTTGCCGCTGTGGCCGCCGTCGGTCACGTCGAGCTTGTACGTGTACCCTGCGAACTGCAGGGCCGTCGCGAGGTCCTGGTTGGCGAGCGGCCAGTTGCCGTGGAGGTTGTTGAGGTCGTCCTTGCCGTCCTGTAGGTAGACCTTGATCGCCTTCGGGTTGGCCTTCGTCTTGCGGACGAGCCCCGGGTACGCCCAGCCGCCGCGGATGTTGGTGAAGCTGCCGATGTGGCTCATCACCAGCCCGAACTGGTCCGGCCGCTCCCACGCGACCGTGAACGCGCAGATGCCGCCCGACGAGATGCCGCAGGCCGCCCGCTTCGCGGGGTCCTTCGTCACGTTGAGCCCCTTGAGCGCCACGGGAAGGAACTCGTCCACGAGGAACGTCGGATAGCGGTCGCCCAGCGAGTCGTACTCGAACGAGCGGTTGCTGCGGTCCGTCGCTCCCGGCGTCGTGGCCGGCACGGTCCCGGGGTTGACGAACACGGCGATCGTGACGGGCATCGCCTTCCCGTGGATGA
>DASPHQ010000275.1:0-8212 GCA_035629595.1 Urbifossiella sp.
AGCTGCGGCGCTTCAAACGCCTCGAAGTTTGTCGAGGCGCGACTGTCGGTCGCCGGGTCGGTGTTCGTCGGCACCTCGTCCGGGTCGATGGTCAGGAAGACCGAATCGGGGAAGTTCGGGGGCTCGATCATGGGCCGGTCGATAATCACCTTCTGCGTCTTCTTCCGGTCCCCGCGGACGACACCCTGGCGGCTCACGAAGCGGTTTCCCTCCTTCAGGGCCTCGAGGGTCGGCAGCCCGGAGAGCTTGTTCAGTAACGCGAGATCCCTGCGCCCGCCCCACACCAGCGTCGTGAGGACGTTGCGACCGCCCAGGACCTCCTGGACCCTGACCGTGTGGACGTCGTGCGGGCCGAGCAGGAGGCGGTAATCGTCCTCGACGGTGCGTATCGGCTTCGGGCACATGTACACGAATTCGCCGGCGGACGGGGTTGCCGACGCTCGGCGGAGCGTCACCACCGCGGGCGGGGCCGTGGCCTTGCTCGCGGTGCTGAACAGGATGTACCGTAGCGGGGAGAGGTTGACGACCTCCTCGACCACGTACTCCCGGAAGAGCCTCGCGCGGAACTCCTGTGCGGTCCCCACGATGTTGAACAGCACCGCACTCGACTGCATCAGCGAGACCCGCCCGTCCGGGGCCAGCAGCTCGGCGGCGCGGGGCAAGAACAGCGGCCCGATGCTCACGTAGCTCGTGGCCCACGTGCGCCTCTCCTCGGCCGGCCGCGCCTGTGCCTCCCGCTCCACCCACGCGGTCACGGCCGCCGACACTCGCTCCTCTTGGCCCCAAGGCGGGTTGCCGATGACGACGTCGAACGCCCGCAGCCGGTCCCCGTCCTTGAGCGCCGGACCGTCGTCGAAAAAGTCTTGGCAGCTGATCGTCCTGCCGCGGAGCTTCGGGAAGCGGACGCTCGTCCAATACCGCTTGGGGTCGATCTCGTCGCACATCGCGAGGTAGAGGCTGAACGACGCCACCCCTACGGCGTCGTCTTCGGTATCCACTCCGAAGAGGCATCGCTCCAGGATCTGGCGCAAGACCCCGGCAGTCGGTCGCTGCTTCGGGTTCGTCTTCTTCCACCGGTGGACGAGCCGCTGGTACGCCTTCACTAGAAAGATCCCCGACCCACAGGCGGGGTCGAGAACGGTCAGATCCCATTGGTCTCCGTCCCACGGAAGCACCCCGTCGAGGATGAAGTCCACCAGGTGAGGAGGCGTGTAGACCACGCCCTTGCCTGGCTCCGTGTCCCCGTTTCGGATGAACTCCTCGTAGATGCTGCTGATGAATTCCAGCGGGATCACGTCGAAGGAATACTGCCTCCAAAGTAGACGTTGGCCACGCCGCAGCTCCACGTCCCCACGGATGAAGCGTGCCAGGAACTTCAGGTGGTCAACGTGGACGATGCGCTCCTCGGCCTTCTGCTCCAGCGCTGTGGGAAAGAGATCGCCATTGAACTTCGTGTTCAGCCAGCGGAACAGTCGGTAGGTGTCGGTCTTGCTTTCGAGGACATCCGCGATCGTCTCGTACGTCTTGGTCAGCGTCCCGTCCCGTTGGCGCTGCGCGAAGAAGTCTGGGTTCAGCGCCGCGTTCCCGTCGGCGTCCCGGCGGTCGGCCAGGAACTGCAGGAACATCAGGCGCGCGAGGAGCGCGTGGATCGTCGGATACCCGAGCCCCTCTCTTCCACCGGAGACCCCAGCGTGGAGTTGCCGCCGGACCTCGCTCAAGTTGTCGAGAAGGAGACGGTCTGCGGCATTGTCTCGGTCGAAGTAGCTTGCCCGACTTGGTTCGCGGAAGAACTCGCCCGACACGAGTGACGTCCACGACAGGGCGTGCGCCGCGAGTTCCTGAGCGTCTCCCAGGTCGATCCGGCCGTCCGGGATCTCGATCCGGCTGAACAACGCCGCGGCGGCTTCCGGCGGTTCGCAACACGACCACGAGCGGATGGCAACCGGGTCGACGGTGACAAGTAAAGGAGAGCGGGCAAAGTTCCACGCCAGACGGTGGACTTCCTTCAGAGCAGTTTCTGTGACGGGACGCGGGAACTCGACAACCACCGCGATCGGTGACTGACTCGTTTTGGCGTTCGGATTTTCTGTCAGAATTCCGACTTTACTATTGCTGCACCCGTCGAGGCGGCGGATCGCCGTCTGGAGTTTCTGGCGTGCGAGGAGTGCTAAGACAGCGGGGCCGGAGCCGGGCGGGTCAAGGATCTGATCCGGCTCCGGCCAGCCAAGGAGTTCGTGGGTGGTTTGAAGCGACATCGCTTGCCGACCGTCGATGGACGCATCTGCCGCCCGCGCAAACGCTGATTTAGCCCAATCTTAAGAGCCCTCGGGTCGATGGGAAGGTCAGTTACACCAGGCGTTGCCGGTTGTCAGACCAATCCGGCACGAGCTGAACGGATGTGAGGATCGCTCACCGCTATTACAGCGGCCATCAGTTGAAGTCAGCCTCGGCAGCTAGCAGGGCATCGGACAGGCCATCCTGGAAGTCCCGGCGCACGTCGGACATCTCCGCCATCACTGGGTAACCCGCCTCGTCCGGTTCGACCCCCTCGCGGATCGCCGTCTGAAGACGCTGGTTGAACTCGAAGGCGAAGTCGTGTTGATACCGCTCGCACACGCCCGACGCGGCTGCGGTGTACGCTCGCTGGGCTTCATGCCGGGGGTTGTCGATGTCGTCGGGCACGGGCGGAGTGTATCGCGACCGGGGACGTGCAGCAAATCACGCGGGGATGCATCAAACGAAATCGCCCCGGCAGGTGCCAGGGCGGTGTGGAGTCTGGGGCGTTTGGTGCAGAGTTTGGTGATCTGATCCCGGATTGAGCCCCGATTCCCTTTGTTTTCTAGTATGCCCGACAGGAGTTGAACCTGTAACCTTCGGCTCCGGAGGCCGACGCTCTATCCAGTTGAGCTACGGGCACGCACTTCAGCCACCCGAATTCTACCCGGCCGCCGACGGGTTTCAACCGCCGCGCCGGTTTTCACGGCGCCAGGTCCGGGAACAACTGACGACGCACCTCGTCCCGGAACGCCGCCTCCGCGAACTCCCCCGGCTCCCGCTTCCGCGCCAGCCCGCAGTCGTACCGCCTCCGGCCCAGCCAGTAACCCGCCGCGAATGTCCGCTCCGACTCCCACCCCGCCGGCTCCGACTTCCCGAACAGCGCGTACTCCGGCGGGCCGTCCAGCGGCGGCAACTCCACCCGCGCCAGCGGCTTCCCCGACTCGTCGAACAGACCCACCGACACGTCGCCGCGGCCGCGGTGGAGGAGGTGCCAGCGGAAGTGAATCCCCTCCTCCACGTTCAACCCGCCCGCCGTGCTGTCGCCGCTCAGCCACGCCACCCGCGCCCCCGGCGGAGCCGTCGCCTCGACGTGCCGCACCGCGTCCCACAGCAGGTGCGCCCGCGCCGCGAACTTCTCCTGCTTCCCCACGCCCGCCACCGCCACCACCGCCAGGCCCGCAGACACGCCCGCGAACGCCGCCTTCTTCCACGCACCCAGCGGCACCGCCACCAGCGCCGTCAGCAGCAGCGCCACGAGAACGTCCAGCCCCCACACCGCCGGCATCGCGTACCGGCCGGACATCATCGACAGCGGCAGGTACACCACCACCCCCGTCGCCACCAGCAGCAGCGCCGCGAGTACGGGCGCGGGCGCCGAAAGCCCGGGGACGGCCGTCCACGGGCATTGCCGGCGCCCGCGCCACACCGCCTGCGCCGCGAGCAGCAGCCCCGCGGCCATGAACTCCAGGCTCACCGCCCCCTTCAGCGCGCTCAGCATCCGCCCCAGCTGCGCCGCGGTCGGGCCATGCGTCTCGTACTGGCCCGGGTGCCAGTGCGCCTTGAAGTACACGAAGTGCGCCGCCGGCAGTGCCAGCGTCACGCCCAGCAGCAGCGCCCGCCCGCCGTTCCGCCGCACCGCCTCGCGCAGGCCCACGCCGTCGGGCCACGTCCGCAACAGGATCTGCACCGGCACCAGCGCCGCGAACGTGTTCTTGCACCCCAGCGACACCAGCACCGCCAACGCCGACAGCACCTCCCACCGCAGCGGGGTCGCGCTCGACGCCGCCTTCCGCGCCGCCACCAGCGCGAACAGCGCGTACGGCATCGCCACCCCCTCCGACAGCGTCAGGCTCGTCCAGATCTCGTTGCGGTACGGGTTCCACATCGCCAGCGCCCCCGCCAGCAGCGCCGCCGCCGGGTGCGCCCCCAACTCCGCGAACAGCCACAGCAGCATCGAGGCCGACAGCGCGCACCAGAGGAAGCGGTACACCCGCCACGCCGCGGCGCTGCCGTCGAACAGGTTCGCCTGCACCTGCCAGTGGACCCACAGCGTCGGGCGGAACGGACCGAGGTGCTCGTAGTTCGCCTCCACCTTCTCCCACCACAGCCCCACGTGCTCCCCCGCCGACAACCCGGGCGTCGGGTAGACGAGGTTGCCGTCGTCCACGAAGTCGAACGGGGTGCCGAGCGTTGGGAGGTACAGGGCCGCCAGCAGCAGCCCGCCGGCGGGAACCCACGAGGCGGTACGGGGGGTGTCCATGCGGCGGAACCTACCGCGCCGGCCGGCCGCGGGGGAAGCCCGACCGCTGGACGTTCGCCCGGCCGGTCCGCATCCTGACTCCACCCCGCCACCCCCCACCCCGAGCCGCCCATGCAGCAGACCCTCATCCTCCTCAAGCCGGACGCTGTGCAGCGGCGGCTCGTCGGCGAGATCACCGGCCGGTTCGAGCGCAAAGGCCTGCGGCTCGTCGGCCTGAAGCTGGTGCAGGCGCCCCGCGAGCTGGCCGAGAAGCACTACGCCGTCCACAAGGGGAAGCCGTTCTACGACAGCCTGCTGGCGTTCCTGACCAGCGGCCCGACGGCGGCGATGGTGTGGGAGGGGCGCGAGGCGGTGGCCGTGTGCCGCACCCTCATGGGCCTCACCGACGGGGCCAAGGCCCCGCCCGGCACCGTCCGCGGCGACCTCGCGCTGAGCGTGCAGAACAACCTCGTCCACGGCAGCGACAGCGCCGAGAACGCCGCCGCCGAAATCGCCCTGTGGTTCCCCGAGGGGGTGGTGTCGGTCGCCGGGGTGGACGCGCAGTGGGTCGGGTGACCGGCCCCCGGGCTACTTCTTCGCGCGCGTCAGCTCGAACAGCTGGTCGTTCTCCGACCCCTTCTTCGACTCGAAGGCGGTCGGCCGGGGGCCGCCCGGATTCTCGTTGAAACACAGCCGGAGCGAGTCGCCCCGGAGGTCGTAGATCCCCTTCAGGTGTTTTTCCTCCACCCGCAGGTCGATCTGCCGCGGCCGCGCGGCCGCGGTCAGCTTGTAGGTGCCGGTGCTCTGCGTCTTGCCGTCCGCCAGGATCGTCAGTTTGTCTTTCGTGATGACCATCCGGGCGCCCTTGAACTTCTCGGGCGGCGCCTTCTCGCCATTGTCGGAGATGCCGACTACCTCCCAGGTGCCCTGGATGGCCTCGTCGTCAGCCGGCCGGGTCGCGCCCGACCCGGCGACCGCCAGCACCGTCACGGCGGCCGCCACGAAATGACCGAGGCGCATCGCTTCTCCTCCCGAGTTCTGGTTTCACCGCCGACCACGCAGTCACGCGGCGCCGACCGCGGCCTCGCGGCCCGGGTCGGTCCCCCTCGCCGCCAGCGCCAGTGCGACCCAGAACTAGCCCATCACCACCAAGTCGATGCCGACGAACAGCCCGATCACCCAGAGGCTGTTGTCCGGCCAGCCGGCCCCGACAAGGCCGCCACCGCACCGCCCGCCGCTGCCCAGCCCCAGCCGCGGTAGCGCCCCGCCGCCGCGAACACGAACCGCGTCGCGCCGGTCGCCAGCAGCAGCACCGCCAGCACTAGCGTCAGCGTGGCCGCGGCCAGCTCGGGGTTCGCCAGCAGCATCAGCCCGAACACGCCGTACAGCAGCCCGACCACGGCGCGGGCCAGCCCCTCCGGCCACGTCCACGCGGCGAACGCGGTGACCAGTTCGACCGCGGCCCCGGCCAGCGCCAGCCCGCCGAGGAGCACCACGGCCAGGAGCGTGGTGAATGCCGCCAGCCCCAGCGCGACGGCGCCGACGAGCACCTGCGCCAGCCCGAGCGCGAGGAACCAACCGGGGTGCTCGCAGACGTCGACCGCCGGCGGCGGGTCGGGGTCGAGCGGGTTGACGGCGGCCGGCCCGAGCGGGTCGGGGGACACGGCAGTTCTCCCGGAAAGGGGGGTGACTCGGGTAGAGCAAACGCTGTTCCACGCCCGCGGCGGCGGACGCCCCGAATAAGGTAAGGGGTGCCGTGGACCCGCCCCCATCGGGAGCCCCGCCGTGCCGCAACTCGACTCGACCGCGACCGCGCTGCTTGTCGTCGACGCCCAGCGCGGGTTCACCGACCTGTGCCCCGACGAACTCCCCGTCCCCGGCGGCACCGCGATCGTGCCGGCGGTGAACCGGCTGCTGGCGCTGCCGTTCGCGCGCGTCGACGCCACCCAGGACTGGCACCCGCCGGACCACCGGTCGTTCCGCGGCCGGGCCGACGACCTGTACCCGCCGCACTGCGTCATGGACACGCCGGGGGCCGAGTTCCTTCCCGGGCTGCACACGCACCGGTTCCACGCCGTGTGGCGGAAGGGGTACGACGCGAAATTCGAGGCGTATGCGGCGACCGCCCAGCACCCGGGGTTCGCGGCGTTCCTGCGCGCGAGCGGCGTGCGGGCCGTGGTGGTGTGCGGGCTGGCGACGAACATTTGTTGCTTCTTCGCGGCGCAGGACCTGCGCGCGGCGGGGTTCGAGGTGTGGCTGGCGGAGGACGCCGCGGCGGGGATCGACGTACCCGCCGCGGGACTGTTCCAGGCGACGGCGAAGGCGGAGGGGGAGGCGCTGGGGATTCGGTACACGACGGTCGCGGACGTGGCCGCGGCGCTGGGGGCGGGAATTCCCTGCCCCGCGCCCGCCGGCCGGGTACATTGAAGCCCGTTCGACTCCTCCCGAGGCCCTCTCCAAACCCATCCCCGCCCCCGAGGTGCGCGATGCCGTCCAACCCGAAGCCGGAGAAGAAGCCCGCGAAGCCGGTGCGGACCCGTGCGCCGCGCCCGGTGCTGAACGACGCGAAGATCGAGAAGCTCACGACGGACCCGGATGCGACGAGTACCGTGACCGTCTTCGGGCCGAACCTGGACAAGCACATCGTCACCGTCGGCGTCATCAACTCCGAGGACCACGTCTGGGGCGGCCGCCTCTCGGCCGTCACGGGCGAGGAGTGGACCGCCCAGGTCACGTTCCCCAGCGAGAAGAAGAAGAAGCACCGGCCAGTCGAGGACGTTTCGGTCACCGTCATCAACCCGACTAGCGGGCTGCCGTCGAAGCCGAAGAAGGTGGAATAGGTGGTGATCGAGTAGAGCGGACGCGACCGGGCGGGTATCTTGAAGCACGCGACGAGCCGGCCCCGTTCAAAGGAGCCGGGCGTTCGGGAGTGTGTGGCGTGAGTGTGGCGGTTAACGAAAAAGGGGTCCGGACGGCCGCCGGAACCCCTTGTCGTTTCCGCACTTCTGAAGTGCCCTCTCTCGGGCTCGAACCGAGGACCCGCTGATTAAGAGTCAGGTGGGTCCACCTTCCAAATCCATATCGGACAAGCCGGTTACGGCCGACGCCGCCGCCGGGTGCAGTGACCAACAAAGCGATGGGGGGCTGCCGGCCGACCCGGACCTCTCCCGCCTCACATCCGGGCTGCTGTCCGGGCGCTCGTCGCCGCCGCAAGAGCCGTCAATTTGATCCCGCCGACTTGAATCGCTGACATCCGGGGTGTCTCACCGTGTCCCACCGTGGCCGAGAATCCGCCGACGAACGGCTCGCCGTCGAACTCGCCAGCGGGAAGAGCGTGAGAGACGCGGCGACGGCGGCCGGCGTGAGCGAGAAGACGGCACACCGACGCCGCGCCAATCCAGCGTTCAAGTCGAAGGTAGCTGCGGCGCGGTCGCTCATGGTCGAGTTCGCCGCCGGTCGTCTGGCGTGTTCGATGGGACGCGCCGCGGACGTACTCGACACGCTCCTCAACGACCCCGACCCGCGGGTACAACTTCGGGCCGCCGACAAGTTGCTCACCCTGGCGATACAGGTGCGCGTCATCCACGACCTCGCCGCTGAACTGAACGAAGTGAAAGCAATACTTGCTAGGCCGTGTGGACACGAGGTAGGCAGCCTGCGTGGCCAGGGCTACTTCATCATCACGACGAGTGCGGC
>DASPHQ010000276.1:0-10092 GCA_035629595.1 Urbifossiella sp.
GCGCCCGACATCCTCGTCGTCAACGACGGCTCCACCGACGGCACCGCCGCGCTGCTCGACGGCGAGCCCGGCATCCTGCGCGTCGACCACCCGCGCAACCGCGGCTACGGCGCTGCTCTGCAGAGCGCGTTCGCCTTCGCGCTGGCCGGCGGGTACGACGTGCTGGTGACGATGGACTGCGACGGCCAGCACGAACCGGCCCGCATCCCGGTGCTGCTCGAAGCGATTCACGACGCCGACGTCGTGAGCGGCAGCCGCTACTACCGCGACTTCCGCCAGGACACGCCGGCCCCGACCGACCGGCGGTTCATCAACGCCCGCGTCACCGCGGAGCTGAACGACCGCTACCACCTGGACATCACGGACGCCTTCTGCGGGTTCAAGGCGTACCGCCGGGAGGCGCTGGAGAAGCTGCGGATCACCGAGGACGGCTGGGGGATGCCGCTGCAGCTGTGGGTGCAGGCGGCGCGGCAGGGGTTGCGGGTGAAGGAGATCGGCGTGCCGCGGCTGTACCTCGACCCCAACCGCGCGTTCGGCGGCATGATGAACGACCCCGAGGCCCGGCTGGCGTACTACCGCCGCGTGCTGGCCGACGCCGAGCGCGACGCGCTGCCGGCGGTCGCGGCGGCGTGTCCGGGGTCGTGCGGATGAGCCGACGGTTCCGGGCGCCCGTCGGGAACGGCGAGGTGCTGGCCGACCCGCCGTTCGCCGAGGTGCCGCGGCTCGTCGCCGAGAACCGCCGCCGCCTCGACCGCGCCGACGTGCGTATCGGCGGGCTGCCGCTCCGCGAGCTGCGGGCGCTGGCGCGGCGGGAGGTGCTGGGCGGATTCCGGTCGCCGGACGACGGACCCTTGTTGCTGGCCGGCCACCAGCCGGAACTGTCCCACCCCGGCGTGTGGGTCAAGCACTTCGCACTGAACGGGCTCGCCCGCAAGCTCGGTGGCAACCCGGTCAATCTGATCGTTGATACCGACACGCTGAAGAACCCGGCTCTCCACTTCCCAACATTCCAGGATCACGACCCGCGCTCGGTTCATTCCACGTCGGTGCCGTTCGACCGGACGGACGGCGAGTGGCCCTACGAGGACCGGACGGTCCGGGACCGGCCGTACTTTACCACGTTCGCCGAGCGGGCCGCACCGTTGTGGGCGAACTGGGGTTACGAGCCGTTGCTGCCGGGGGTGTGGTCGCAGGTTGTTCGCCAGGAGTGGGAGCCCATGATCGGCGCCCGGTTCGGGTCGACCCGTCGGGATTATGAGCGCTACTGGGGTTGTGCGAACCACGAACTGCACGTCAGCCGGCTGTCACAGACCGACGCCTTCCGCGTGTTCGCGTCGCACATCCTCTCCGACCTGCCGCGGTTCCGCGAGGTCTACAACGCCGCCATCCGCGCCTACCGCCGCGCCAACCGCATCAGCAGCGCCAACCACCCCGCCCCCGAACTGGCCGAAGGCGAGGCGCCGTTCTGGGTCCGCACCGGCGCTGACGGGCGCCGCGCCCGCGCCACCGCCGCCAGCGACCCAACACAGCTGCGGCCGCGCGCCCTCACGCTCACGCTGTTCGCCCGGGTGTGCCTCGGCGACTTCTTCATCCACGGCATCGGCGGCGGCAAGTACGACGAGGTCACCGACGCCATCATCCGCGACTACTTCGGCCTCGAACCGCCGGCGTACCAGGTGCTGTCGGCGACGCTCCACCTGCCGCTGCCGGGGCCGCCCACCACCGCCGACGACGTGGACCGGCAGGCCCGGCTCGTCCGCGACTTGAACTGGAACCCGCACCGACACCTGACCGCCGAGAACGCTCGCCGCCCCGAGGTCGCGGCGCTCGTGGCGGAACACGAGGTGCTGCGCCGGGTGGAGCCGCCGCACGGGGCACACGCCCGGCGGCGCGGGTGGTTCCGCGCCCTTCGGACGGTCACCGAACAGCTGCGGCCGTTCGTCGGGGAGCTGGTGCCGCGGGCGGAGGCGGAGCTGGAGCGGATGCGCGCCGAGGCGGCGGCGAACGCGGTGCTGCGGCGGCGCGACTACTCGTGGGTGCTGTACCCGGAGGAGACGCTGCGGCCGTTCCTCCAGCGGTTCCTGGACGTGTAAGTGACGTTGCCGCTTGCGGCTTCGCGCTGGGCAGCGCGAAGCCGCAAGCGGCAACGTGACGAGCTCGCGCTCCTACTGGTTGAGCTGCTCGGCGATCCGGTTCAGCATGTTCTGCAGCACCCGCTGGCGGTCGCCGAGCATCCGCAGCTGCTCCTGGATGAACGGGTCCGTCGCCTGCACGCCCATCACCCGCCGGCCGAACGCCGTCGTCCGGTCGTTCACCTGCCGCTGCAAGTCCCGCAGCAGCTTCAACTGCTCGATCAGCTGCACCAGGTCCTTCTTCCCCGGGGGCGGCGGCATCCCCCCCGGCGGGGGCGGCGGCGGCGGGTTCTTCAAGTCCTCCTGCGCCTTCTTCAGCGCCTCCTTCATCCGCTGCAGCTGCTCGATCACCTGCTCCTCCACCAGCTGCGTGTCCGCGCCGGTGTTCGCGCCGTTCAGCTGCTTCTGAATGGCGACCATGTCCTTCTGCACCTCGCCGAGCACGCCCGCAAAGACCACCGCCTTCCCCTCGCCTTCGAGTAGCCTCAGCGCCTTGCCGGCGTCGGCCGCGATGTCGCCCTCCTTCTCGGCCTCGACCCCGGCCCGCTGGATGTCGGCGGTCGTCTTCTGACCCTTGTTCTTCGTCACCGCGGTGTCGATCTGCTTGGTCGCTTCGTACACCTCGATCTGCCGCTGCAGCATCCGGGTGATGCGGCGCTCCAGGTCTTCGAGCTTCTTCAGCATCTCCTTCTCGCGGAGCTGCTGGAGCCGCTTCTCGAGCTCGGCCAGCGCCCGCTCGAGCGCCTTGATGGCCAGGTCTTCCTTCTTCGAGGCGCCCTCGCGGTCGTTCTTGTGGAGGTCCTGCTTGGCCTGGTCCTGCGGCGGCACGGCGTCTTCGAGGTTGCGGCGGGCCTCGTCGTTGGGGTTGTTCGGGTTCGGCGGCCGCGGGGCGCCCGGCGGCGGCTGCGCCCCCGACGGCGGCGGCTTGGCCCCGCCCGGGGGGGGCATCCCGCCCATCGGCGGCATCCCGCCCATCGGCATCCCCGGCGACGGCGGGCCGGGCTTCGCGTCCCCGCCGCCGTCCTTCGGCGACCCCTTGCTGTCGCCCTTGCCGTCGCCCATGCCCTTCTTCTCGCCCGGCGCCTTCGGCTCGCCGCCCATCGGCATGCCGCCCTTCGGCTCGCCCATCTTCGGGTCGCCGCCGCCCTTCGGCTCGCCCATCTTGGGGTCGCCCATCGGCCGCTCGCCGCCGGCCTTCGGGTCGCCGGCCTTCGGCTCACCCGACTTCGGGTCGCCCGACTTCGGGTCGCCGGCCTTGGGGTCACCCATCTTCGGGTCGCCCTCCTTCGGCTCGCCGCCGGTCTTCGGCTCGGCGGCGTTGTCGCCGTCCTTGCCGCCCGGCTTCGGCTCCCCCATGCCGTCCTTCGGGTCACCCGCCTTCGGCGGGCCGTTCTTAGGGTCGCCCGCCTTCGGGTCGTTCTTGCCGAGCTTGTCGGCGAGGCCCTGCGTCTCCTTGGCCAGGTTCCCCTGCTCCTTGGCGAGCTTGTTCGCGTCCGACTTCGGCAGGTTGGTGCGGGCCAGGTGGTTCTCCTGCTCGCGCTTGATCCGGGTGGCCTCCTTGATGAAGTCCTTCAGCTCCAGGATCTCGCGCTTGATCCGGTCCGACTCGTCCTCGGTCTCCAGCGTCTCGAGGATCTCCTCGAGCGCCCGCAGGAGGGTGGCGTCCTTGGCGAACAGGTCGTCGAACTGCGGCCCGGCCTTGGCGCCCTGCACGGAGGCGAGCACACCGCGGAACAGGTTCTCGACGCCCTTCTCCTCGCCGAGCTTCAGGGCGGCGCGGAGGCTCTTGGCGCGAGCCTTCTCGTCCGGGTTGTCGCTCTTCTCCCACTTCTGGGCCAGGGAAAGCAGGTCGTCGGCGAACTTCTTGTAGAGCTTGAAGTTCTCCTCGTTCGTCCGCTTGATGCCGTCGCCGGGGCCGCCGGCCGGGCGGGGCGGCTGGGCGGACGCGACGGCGGCCACGAACAGGCCGAACACGGCGGCCATTCGGAGCGACCGGACCGGCAACCGGACTGTCATGGACGGAACCTCCGCACGGGGGGCGCGATCTCGTAACCAGTAGACGACCGACCCGCCGACGGCCAACCGCCGGCGGCGGAATTCACTCGGGCGGGAGGTTGCGGTTCTTCCGCAGCACGTCGTTCACTTCCTTGTACCGCGTCTCCCACTCGGCCTTCGTCCGCGGGTGGTCGGCGGCCTTCACGGGCACGTCCACCTTCCTGCCGGCGAGCACGTCGCGGACGAGCCCGCGGAGCATTTCGGGCGACCCGTGGTAGGTGCCGTCCAGGTCGGGCTCGGGGCGGATGAACACCCAGTGCTTCCCCGCGAGGTTGTAGTCCACCGAGTAGCAGCGGCCGTCGAGGAAGACGTAGCCGCAGCCGAGGGTCGGGGCGCGGCCGCCGGCCGGCCCTTCGATCCAGAAGAACACCGCCCGGGTGCCGGGCTTCAGCGCCTCGCGGGTCGCCTTCGCGCCGTCACCGCGGAGGACGTGCTTGCCGGTCTCGCACAGCGACTTCGTCCCCTTCAGCTCCTCCTCGACGGCGAACAGCACGGCCTCGCCGTCCGGGCTGACGCGCTCGACCTTGAGCGCCCGGACCTGCCGCGAGATGTCGCACATCTTCTGGAGCGTCGGCGGCGGGAAGTGGATGTACGCCCCGGCCGCGGGCACGAGCGCGGCCGCGACCGCGCCGACCAGCCCGACCCTCGTGAAGCGGCGGAACACGATGCCACCTCTGGTTCGCTGTCGAGCCTACCGCTGAGCCGCATCGTTCGACACCCCCCGGTCGAACCGACCCCGTGATGATAACCGGCCCCGCGGGCGCGGGATACGGCGGTCGTGCGGGTCACGATTTCTTCGGCAGTCGGCCCGTGCCCGTCTCGTAGAGCAGTTACCGAAGAGACGAGCCGCGCCGCCGAAACGAACCCGCGCTACCCGCCCACGAGTTCCAGCCACCGCGTCTCCAGCAGCTCGGCGTACTCGCCCGACTCCAGGCCGTACGGGTGGAGCGAATACACCTCGTTCACCTCCACCAGCACCGTGCGGCCGGTCGTCAGCACGCCGAAGTCGATGCCGTAGCCGGCGGGGGCGGTCGCGGCGTGGGCGCGGACGGCGGCCCGCACCACAGCCGCGTCCGGGTAGCCGAACACGTCCCCCTGGTACCGGCACAGGTCGATCACCCGGCCGCCGCGGACGAAACACCGCCACTCGGACGCGAACGTCACGTACTCCGACACCAGCACCTCGAAGTCGTCCGCCAAGTTCCCCGAGGCGCCGACGTCGGCGGCGTCGTAGACGGCGACGGGCGGCACGCCCTTGTTGGGGTTTCAGTCCGGAGGGCGTCTTGGTTAGCCCGGGGCGGAAGCCCCGGGCGGGCGACGGCGCAGTGCGCGGGAGCAACGCACCTCGAACACCGCGGACGCCAGGCGACGGCGCCCCCAGGGTGTGATGGGGGAACGGACACCGCTCACGCCGCCCGGGGCTTCCGCCCCGGGCTAACCAAGACGCCCTCCGGGCTCAAGCCCCGAGCCGACCAACGTGGGATCGGGTAAACTACCCGCATGCCAACCGCGACCCCCGACGTACTGCCCGACACCGACACCGACACCCGGACGCGCCGCCAACCGCCGTACGCGGTGGTGCTACACAACGACGACCTGAACGGCTTCGCGTTCGTGGTCGGCGTTCTGCGCGTCGTGTTCGGCTACGAGGTCGAGCGGTGCGTCGAACTGACGCTGGAGGCGCACGAGAAGGGCCGCAGCGTGGTGTGGGTGGGGCCGCTGGAGGTGGCCGAACTGAAGGCCGACCAGATTCACTCGTGCGGCCCCGACCCCGTGTCGAAGGACCGCGGGGCGCAGCCGCTCGGGGTGACCGTCGAGCCGACGGCGTGAGCCGCCAGTATGGTGAACCCCCACTCTTCCCGGAGGCCGCCGTGCCGACCGACCTCACCCGCCGGGCCTGGATCGCCGGCACCGCCGCGGCCGTCGCCGCCACCCCCGCCATGAGCCAACCACCCGCCCCGGCCCTCCCCTTCAAGTTCTGCCTCAACACCAGCACCGTCCGCAACGCCGAGGGGCAGTCGCGGCCGATCGTCGAACTCATCGACATCGCCGCCAGGGCCGGCTACGCGGCCATCGAGCCGTGGGTGAGCGAGATCACGGCATACACCACCGGCGGCGGCACGCTCAAGGAACTCAACAAGCGGTTCGCCGACGCCGGGCTCGAAGTGCCGGACGTGATCGGCTTCGCCGAGTGGATCGTGGAGGACGCCGACCGCCGGCGGAAGGGGCTGGAGCAGGCCCGCCGCGAGATGGGCATGGTGGCCGAGCTCGGCGGCCGGCGGATGGCGGCGCCGCCGGTCGGCGCCACCGGCGGGCAGAGCAAGCGCGACGACCCGAACTTCACGCAGCCGGTCATCGACCTCCTCGCCGCCGCCGACCGCTACCGCGCACTCGCCGACATCGGCCGCGCCGCCGGCGTCACGCCGGTCGTGGAGGTGTGGGGCTTCTCGCGGACGCTGAAGCGGCTCGGCGAGGCGGTGCTGATCGCGGCCGAGAGCCAGGCGCCCGGCGGGTGCGTGCTGCCGGACACGTACCACCTCTACAAGGGCGGCTCCGACGCCGCCGGGCTGGCGCTGCTGAGCCCCGCCGCGATCGGCATCTTCCACGCCAACGACTACCCGCGCATCGACCGCGACCGCATCACCGACGCCGACCGCGTCTACCCCGGCGACGGTGTCGGCCCGGTGCGCGAGACGTTCGCCCGGCTGCGCTCCATGAACTACACCGGATTCGTGTCGCTGGAGCTGTTCAACCGCGAGTACTGGCGGCAGGACCCGCACCGCGTCGCGGCGACCGGGCTGGCGAAGATGAAGGCCGCGGCCGGGGCGTAATCGGCTGCCGCCTCACGACTGCTACAGTGCGGCCGCAATCCGGCGTGTCCGGCCGCTAACACCTGCTAACCCGCCGGCCGAAGGCGGCGTTCTCCTCTCGATACACTTTTCGCAACCACTTCTGCCACCGCCCGTTGCGCCGATTCCGCCGGGGTGTGAGTTTGAGCGACCGCGTCGCTCGAACCGTCGCAATGGTCTACGGTTCCGTATCGCCCTATCCGCCTGCCTACACCCGGGGTTCCCATTATGCCCTCGCCCCTCCCGCCGCGCGCCACCCTCTCCTTCGACCGGCTCGAACAGCGCGACGTGCCCAGCGCCGCCACCCTCGACCTCTCCACCCGCGGGACCGGCGGCGACATCAACGGCGCCCGGTTCGAACAGCACGACGCCCGCCCCACCGGCACCGGCCACATCCAGAGTTTCGTCCGCGTCCAGGCGCTCGGCAACCGGACGGTCGAGGCCGGGGTGAACACCGACGCCCGGCCGCTCACCTTCGACGAGAACAAGAGCCCGCAGTTCACCCGCTCGATGCGGGTGGCCGACCTGCCGCTGGTGAACGTCGGCGGGACCTTCTACCGCGAGGTGCTGCTGGACATCAACCAGAAGGCGTCCGCGTCGCAGCTGTCGCTCGACGAGTTGAAGGTGTTCGTCGGCGGGGCCGGGAACCTGAACTACAACGCCACGACCGGCACGCTCGGCGGGGCGGACCCGGTGTACGACCTCGACGCCGGCGGCGACAACCGGGTGAGGCTGGACGCCCGGCTGAACACCGGCAGCGGCTCCGGGGACATGCGGTTCTACGTCCCGAACGACATCCTGGGCGGCGGCGAGTACTTCTACCTCTACTCGAAGTTCGGGCAGACGATCGCCGCGAACGGCGGGTTCGAGGAGTGGGCCGCCGGGTCCGGCGGGTCGTCGGTCGCCCCGCAGGCGTCCGGCTTCTCCGGAATCCTGTACGGCCTGGAACTCGACGGCCAGCCGGCCCCCGCGTTCGGCGGCACCCTGCAGCTGATCCTCAACGGGATCGTGGTGGACGAGGTGACCGTGGGGACGGACGGCACGTTCGCGTTCAACAACGTCCTGCTCGACCAGCCCGAGGTGACGTTTCAGCTCGCCTACCTCCAGCCGCCGGGCTCGGGTCAGCAGCTGTGGCTGGACCCGGAGCGGGAGTCGACCACGGTCACGCTTTACGCCGGGGACACGACGCTGTTGAAGGATCTGTACCTCACCTCGGTCGACCCCACGACTCCGTAAACTCAGGGACGGGTGGCGGACACCGGCGGGGGCGGCATGGTCGAGGTGGACGGCGTGGCGGTCCGGCAGGGGGCGTTCGCCCTCGCCGGCAGCTGGACTTGCGGCCGCGGCGGCGGGGCGGTACTCCCCCGCCCATGCCCCCCCCCGGCGGCCGGATCGCGCTCGCCCTCGCCGTCCTCCTGATCGCCGCCGGACCCGCCCGGGCCGACGACCTCCCCGGCCTGCCGCCGGACTCGCCCGCCGGGGCGGTGGGGGGCGTGGCCGGGCTGCTGACCCTGTTCGACCCGGCCGTCCCGCCCGGGCTCGGCGCCCGCGTCCCGTTCGGTTACTCCGCCACCTGGTCGCCCGCCCAACCGGTTGCCGGCAGCCCGGCCGACTTCGGGTCGGTCCGTCAGGACGCGGTGGCCCGCCTCCCCCTCTGGCCGCCCGGCCCCGACGCCCTGTTCGGGGTGTTCGGCGTCCGCCACATCTACACCCGCACGGACGCCGTCCTCCCCGACTCCGGCCGCCGGTTCCCGGCCAACCTGTGGGACATCCGGGCGGGGGTACTGTACCGCCGGGAGCTGGCCGACGGGTGGTCCGCCGGGGCCGCGGTCGTGGCCTCCTCGCCGAGCGACCAGCCGTTCGGCAGCCCCCGGGAGCAGGCCTTCGCCCTGGCCGGGTTCGTCCAGGCTCCGGCCGCGGCCGCCGGCGACTACTGGCTCCTCGCCCTCACCTACGACTCGGTCGGGGAACTCTCGTTCCCGGTCCCGGGCCTCGCCTACCTGTGGAACCCGTCGGACCGGTTGAGTGCGGCGCTCGGGCTGCCGCTGGCGGTGGCCTGGCGACCGGTCGACGGGCTGCGGCTCGACTTCGGCTACCTGCCGGTCCGGCGGGTCCGGTCGCAGGTGACGTGGGAGGCGACCCCGGACGTGGACGTGTTCGCCGGGTTCGAGTGGGCGGGCGAGGCGTACCTGCTGGCCGACCGGGCCGACAAGGACGAGCGGCTGTACTCGTACCAGAAGCGGGTGCCGGTCGGGGTGCGGGTGCGGGTGACCGACCACGGCGTGCTGGACGTGGCGGGCGGGTACGCGTTCGACCGGTTCTACTTCGCCGGCCGGGGGTACGACGACCGGTACCAGGACCGGATCGACATCGGGTCCGGGTTCTTCCTCCAGGCCCGCTTCGCCCTGCGGTACTGACACGCGGAGGCGGCATGGTCGAACTGGACGGCGTGTCGGTCCGGCAGGGGGCGTTCGCGCTGGACGGCGTGAGCCTCGCGGTGCCGACCGGCGCCTACGCGGTGCTCCTCGGCCCGAGCGGCGCCGGCAAGACGACGCTCCTCGAGGTGGTCGCCGGCCTCCGCCGGCCGCGCGCGGGGCGCGTCCGGCTCCGCGGCGCGGACGTGACGCACCTCCCGCCGGCGGCGCGGAACGTCGGCTACGTCCCGCAGGACGCGGCGCTGTTCCGCACCATGACCGTCCGCGAGAACCTCGGCTTCGCCCTGACCGTCCGTGGCGCCGACCCCGCGGTGCGTGTCGCGGAGCTGGCCGCGTGGCTCGGCCTCGGCGCACTGCTGGACCGACGCGCCGTCGGCCTGAGCGGCGGCGAGGCGCAGCGCGTGGCGCTCGGCCGGGCGCTGGCGTTCCGCCCCGACGTGCTCCTCCTCGACGAGCCGCTCAACGCCGTGGACGAGACGACCCGCGCCGACCTGCTCGCCGCCCTCGACGGGTTGAAGCGCGAGCGCCGCGTGACGGTGCTGCACGTCACCCACGCCCGCGCCGAGGCCGACCGGCTCGCCGACGTGGTGCTCGAACTCGACGGCGGGCGGGTTTCCGCCC
>DASPHQ010000277.1:0-2232 GCA_035629595.1 Urbifossiella sp.
CCGCACCCGGTCGGCGGCGTACTTCGCCTCGTACTCGCGGGCCTGCGCCCCGCCTTCCTCGGTGGTTTGCAGCAGCCGGTTGTACGCCGTCGCCACCAGTTGCTCCAGCGTCGGGGTCGGCAGCAGGTCGCCGGCCAACTGCTCGATGGTGAACTGGTTGAACCGCAGGTTGCGGTTGAACGACCGGATGACGTAGTCGCGGTAGGGCGACACGTTCATCGGGTTGTCGCTGTGGTAGCCGATGGTGTCGGCGTAGCGGACGAGGTCGAGCCAGAACACCGCCATCCGCTCGCCGTAGTGCGACGACGCCAGCAGCCGCGCGACCAGCTTCTCGTAGGCGTCGGGGGTCGCGTCGGCGACGAACGCCCGCATCTCCTCCGGTGTCGGCGGCAGGCCGGTCAGGTCGAGCGTCAGCCGGCGGACGAGCGTCGCCTTGGCGGCGGGCGCGGCGGGCGTCAGCTTCTCCTTCGCCAGCCGGGCGCGGACGAACCGGTCGATCGGGTGGCCCCCCGCGGCGTCGGGCACGGGCGGGCGCGTCAGCTTGGCGAACGACCAGTGTTCGCCGTACTTCGCCCCCTCGTTCACCCAGCGGCGGAGCAGGTCGATCTGCTGGGCCGTCAGAGGCGGCTTCTTGGCGCTGGCCGGCGGCATTTTCTCGGTCGGCTCGGCGGACGTGATTCGCTTCAGCAGTTCGCTGGCGTCGGCCTTGCCGGGGGCGAGGGCGCCGGCCTTTACCGCGTCGTCGCGGACGTCGAGGCGGAGGTCGGCCTTGCGGGCCTTCTCGTCAGGGCCGTGGCAGGCGTAGCACTGGTCGGCCAGGATCGGGCGGATGTCGCGCGCGAAATCGACCGGGTCGGCCGCGGCGGGGGCGGCGGCGAGCACCAGGAAGCCGGCGGCGAGGGGGAACCGCATGGGCACCACTCGGAGGAAAGGCGGCGGGGCGGGTGGGGGTAGTGTATTTGGTGAGGTGGGCCGTGTGGGAGTCGAACCCACTTCCAATCCGTTATGAGCGGACTGCTCGACCGTTGAGCTTCCGGCCCCGGGGACCGGTATTGTAGCAGAGGTGAGGAAGCCCGGGGACGGCCGTCCCCGGGCTTTCGGGTACGTGGCTACCGCGGCTTCAGCACCAGGTCGAACGTCGGCCGGGTGCGCCCGTCGCGGAAGGTGACGCCGGCCCGGCTGTACGCGATCCGGTCGGGATGCGACTCGTCGCGCTCGTATCGGCACGACACCGCCACGATGCCGACGTCCGCGATCGACTGCACCTCGCCGGCGTCGGCGACGCCGTTGCCGTTGGTGTCGCGCCACAGGGCCAGGCCGCGCAGCTCGACGCCGGTCAGGCGGCCGTCGCGATCGTCGTCGAGCGCCGACAGCGCGGCATAACCGTGTTCCCAGAACATCCAGAAGGTGACGCTGCCGAAGAACTGCAACGCCGAATCGACCTCGCCGCGGCCGGACGGGTCGTAGACGAGCCACGCGGCGTCCTTCGTGATCCACGTCCACCGCTTCTTGATCCCCGACCCGTCGGCGTCGAACCGGACCGCGGCCTGCGAATCCTCCAGGTCGGCGGCGCTCGTCCCGTCGCGGAGTGGCACCGCGATCGGCGTGACCGGCCGCGGCAGCTTCTTCAGCGTCGCGACCTTCGTCTTCAGCTCGGCGATCTCGGTGGCGTCCTTCGTCGCATCCAGCAGCGGCACGAGGTAGCCGGCGGCCTCCGCGGTGACGGTGTGGCCGCCGAGGCCGAGCGCCGTCAGGTCCTTGTCCTTCGCCCACCCCTCGCGGACCAGCGCCCGGTAAGCCTCGACCGCCTTCGCCTTGTCGCCGGACTGCTCGATCACCCACGCCCTCCCCAGCGTCGCGACCGGGTTGCCCGGGGCGAGCGCCACCGCCTTCTCGTACAGGGCGAGCGACTTCGTCAGGTGAGCCTGCGCGGCCGCCTCCTCGGCGGCGCCCTTGCTCTTCTGAACCGACCCGAACGGGACGTACGGTGGCTCGTACCCGAACCACAGCCCGCCGTTCCGGCCGTCCTTGCGGACCTCCAGGGCGTCGGCCCGCTTGGTGAAGGCCATGGCGTGCGCCCGGGCCAGGTTCAGCACGGCGTTCGCGTCCTTCGGGTTCTCCTTCACCTGGGCTTCGAGGTTGGACACGATCCGCTCGACCGGTACCTTCTCGGTCTCGACGCGGGCGTAGCGCGCTGGGGCCGTGCCGGCGAGGACGACCGCCGCGGCCGCG
>DASPHQ010000278.1:0-4467 GCA_035629595.1 Urbifossiella sp.
CCAACGGGCCGAGCCGGTCGCCCGGCTCGCGGCACCAGAATCTTGACGGGCTTGAACGCCCGGGCCACTGGCACCATAGCCCCGACCCAAGTTCCCGGCACACTGGCGTCGAGTCCCTCGACAGCGAGGAGCCCCAGGAACAGGATCGTCCCCTTGCGGGTGTCGCGGATCAGGTACGTGAACGGCCGGTCGGCCCGGAACACCTTCGGCCGCGGCGGCGCCGGGCTGGGGGCGTTGTTGATCACCGCCGTCGCCGCCGCGGCTTCCGTCCCCTCCTCGGTCACGTCCACGAACGCCTGGTGGACCACGTTCGCCACGTAGATCGGCTCGTCCAGCTTCGCCCCCAGCATCCGCCCGAAGTCGGCCGTCGCCGGGCTCAGTGCGTCCACCACGCCCATGTCGCGCAGGTGCCGCAGCGGCTCCGCCCGCAGGGTGTGCTTGAACTTCGGCAGCGTCACGCTCACCAGCTCGCGGGCCAGCTTCTTGTCCCACCCGGCGAGCTTCTCGGGCGTCAGCTTCGCCTCGCCCGCGGCGGGGAGGATCACCAGCATCGACAACTCGTTGCCGCGGTACGGCAGTTCCACGACCTGCACGCCGTCCCCCTCCGCGTAGCGGAAGTGCGACTCCACGGTCATCAGCGGCGCCTGCACCTTGCCCGTCGGCGTGGTGAACGGCTGCGGCCGCGTCGCGCCCTTCGGGAAGGCGTCGGTCCACTTGCCGTCGAAGTAGACGGCGTTGGTGAGCACCAGCCGGGTGCGGTCGCTGACATGCGGCGGCTGGAGCAGGTCGGGGATGCGGGTGCGGGTCTGTTCCGAGACCCAGGTGTTGATGCGGGCGCGCTCGTCGGCCGGCCGCGCCTTGAAGTCGGCGGCGCGGAACCCGCCGCCGAAGCGCGCCTCGGCGGCTTCCTTCCACTCGGCGCGCCACGGGTAGTCGGCCTGACCCCAGACGGCGTTGGCGACGGCGAGGGTGAAGTCGGGCCGCGGCCGGGCGTAGTACCGGCCGAGGTCGCCGGCCGCGGTCGGGCCGTCGTCGCCGGGCGGCAGCCGCAGCGCCTTGACGAGTTGGTCGCGGGTGGCGCCGTCGGCCCCGAAGGCGGTGAGGGCGAGGGCGGCGTGGATGCTGTACGGCGAGACGAAGACGTTCCCCTTCTCCGCGGCGGCGAGGCGGGCGTACAGGTCGAGGGCGAACGCGACCTCGCCGTCGGCCGCGGCCTGGAGGACGGGCGTCCACGGCACCGCCGGGGTGTCGGCGCCGGCCGTGCCCCCGACCCGGTCGGCCGCGCCGTCCTCGACCTGGTCCTCGCCCCGGTTGTAGCGGGCGGCGCTGGACTCGCCCCCGCACCCGATCGCCACCACCGCCGCGACCGCCAGACACCAGTACCGCATGGGCATTCCTCCGTTCGTGCGGGGGCATCCTACCCGGCGGCGGCCGGGGGTGAAGCGCCGCGGGGCGACGGGGTTACGGGGGTGTTACAGACAGTCGAGTTGCCGCTTGCGGCGTAGCGGGGGGCGCCGCTCAGCCGCAAGCGGCAAAACAGACGCGGCCCTACTTCTTGCCGTACTCGATCTTGGCGGTAGCGAGGGCGGCCTTGAGGGCGTCCACCGCCTTGACCGCGTCCTCCTTGGTGGCGTACCCGGTGGCGCTGCCGCCGAGGTACTTGCCGTCGGCGTCGCGGACGGTGAACCGGAACTTGCCGTCCTTGCTCTCGTTGACCTCGATGGTGCCGCCGCCCTTGCCGGGGGCGCTCTTCTTGGTCTCCTTCTTGTCCTGGGCGGGGGCCACGCCGCCGGCGCCGGCCAGGCCGACGACCAGGGCCGCGGCGCACAGGCCGCTGAGCAGCTTCGTCACGGATACACTCCTCGGGAGGGGGACGGGCGGGGTCGCGCCCGGGGCGATTATCGCGCCCCGCCCGCGCGCCGGCAAGGAGAAGGATTAGCCCGGCGCCGCCCGCACCGGAAACAGGAGGGCCACTGGTACGGCGAACCCGGGGAGGAGCGGGCTGGTGAGCGTGTCGGCGGTGGCGAACACCACGGGGGCGGCCGGCGGGGCATGCACGACGACCGTCCGGTCGTCGGGGTCGAGCACCCACACGACCCGCACGCCGGCGTCGAAGTATTCGTCCCGCTTGGCCAGCACCTCGGGGGTGGTGTCATTCTTGCTGCGGATCTCGACCACGATCTCGGGGATGGTTTCGAGCCACCCCTCCGTCGTGACGCGGACCGGCTGCGAAGCCTTGAGTACGAACGCCGCGTCAGCCCCGACGACGCGGTCCGGGTCGCGGCGGAGGACGATACCGACCTCCACCCACCCCTCGCCGAGGCCGAGTTCCTCGGCGTGCGTGTCGAGGTAGCGGCCGACCTTGTACTGGGTTCGGCCGTGGATGTCGCCGGGCGGGGGCATGATCACGAGCCTCCCGTTGTCGAGTTCGTAGCGCACGTCCCCGGACGGCAGGGTCGTCGGCAGGACAGCCAAGTCGGCGCAGGTTAGCAGGCGCGGGCCGGTCCGCCGGTTCGTGGCGGGCGGTTGAAGGGTGGCAGTGCTCATACCGCGATTCTACACGACCGGGCGGCGGGTGTGCCAGTCGGTCGCGGCCTCGTACATCCGCGCCGCCCGCAGCAGCCGCTCCTCCTCGAACGGCGGGCACAGCAGCTGCAACCCGATCGGTAAGCCGCCCGACGTGAACCCGCACGGGATGCTCACGCCCGGGATGCCGGCCAGGTTGCACGACACCGTGTACACGTCCGACAGGTACATCGCCAGCGGGTCGCCCGACTTCTCGCCGGCCTTGAACGCCGCCGTCGGCGTCGTCGGCCCCATCACCACGTCGCACTTCTCGAACGCCTCGTCGTAGTCCTTCTTCACCAGCCGCCGCACCTTCAGCGCCTTCACGTAGTACGCGTCCTTGTAGCCGCTCGACAGCACGTAGGTGCCGATCATGATGCGCCGCTGCACCTCGGGGCCGAAGCCCTCGCCGCGGCTCTTGCTGTACGTCGCGATCAGGTCCGCCTTGTCCTTCGTGCGGTGGCCGTAGTGCATACCGTCGAACCGCGCCAGGTTGCTCGACGCCTCCGCCGGCGCCACGATGTAGTACGCCGCCAGCGCGTACGGACTGTGCGGCAGCGACACGTCCACCAGCTTCGCCCCGCGCGCCTCGTACTCCTTCAGGGCGGCGCGGACGGCGCCCTCGACTTCCGCATCGAGGCCCTCGCCGAAGAACTCCTTCGGCACGCCGATGCGCAGCCCCGCGATGGGGTCGTTGAGCGTCTGCGTGTACGCCGGCACGGGCACGTCGATGCTGGTGCTGTCGCGGCCGTCGTGGCCGGACACCACTTCCATCATCAGGGCGCAGTCGGCCACGTCGTGGGTGAACGGGCCGACCTGGTCGAGCGAGCTGGCGAACGCGATCAGGCCGTAGCGGCTGACGCGGCCGTAGGTCGGCTTGATGCCGACGATGCCGCACAGCGCCGCCGGCTGACGGATCGACCCTCCGGTGTCGGTGCCGAGGCTCAAGGGCGCCTGGCAGCCGGCGACCGCGGCGGCGCTGCCGCCGGACGAGCCGCCGGGGATGCGCGACACGTCCCACGGGTTGCGGCTCGTGCCGTAGGCGCTGTTCTCGGTGGACGAGCCCATCGCGAACTCGTCCATGTTCGTCTTGCCGAGGATGACCGCGTCCTCGGCCCGCAGCCGCTCGACGACGTGGGCGTCGTAGGGCGGCACGAAGTTGTCGAGGATCTTGCTCGAACAGGTGGTGCGCATCCCCTTCGTGCAGAGCACGTCCTTCACCGCGACGGGGACGCCGGCGAGCTTGCCGAGCGGCTGCCCCGCGGCGCGCTTGGCGTCGATGGCGGCGGCCTGCTTGCGGACATCGGCCTCGTCCACGGTCATGAAGGCGTGGAGCTTGGGCTCGCGGTCGCGGACGGCGGCGAGGAAGGCGTCGGCGATCTCGGCGGCGCTGGCCTGCTTCGCGGCCTGGACGGCGAGCAGCTCCGCGGCGGTCTTCTCGACGAGGGACATGGGATTTCCTGGCTGCGGTTCGGTTCGGCTGCCGCTCGCGGCTTCGCGCTGCCAAGCGCGAAGCCGCGAGCGGCGGAACCCGAGCCGCGACGGTGAACCGGGTGCGGTTCTAGTGGCTGACGGGTTCGTCGGTATCGAACACGGCCGGGACGCCGAAGTAGTCGCCGAGCCGGGTCGGGGCGTTGCGGAGCGCCTCGCCGACCGGCAGCGACGGCCGCGGCTCGTCCGGCCGGAATACGTTCTGCACCGGCAGCGGGTGGGCCAGCGGTTGGACGGCGTCTGTGTTCAGCTGCTTGAGCTGGTCCACGTACCGGAGGATGTCGGTGAGTTGCCTGGCCAGGACGGCCAGGTCGGCGTCCGGCAGGTCGAGCCGGGCCAGCCGGGCCACCTTGCGGACCTCGTCGATGTCCATCGGGACAGTCCTCAGTCTCAGTCCGCAGTCCCTAGTCC
>DASPHQ010000279.1:0-7102 GCA_035629595.1 Urbifossiella sp.
CCAGTCGCCCCAACGGGCCGAGCCGGTCGCCCGGCTCGCGGCACCAGAATCTTGACGGGCTTGAACGCCCGGGCCACTGGCACCATAGCCCCGACCCAAGTTCCCGGCACACTGGCGTCGAGTCCCTCGACAGCGAGGAGCGTCCCGCGTCTCCAGGCCCGGCGTCCGGCCGAACTCGGTGCAGCACACGACCAGCACGTCCTCGTCCAGCCCCTTCCGCTTCAGGTCCTTCACCAGCCCGGCGAGCGGCTTGTCCACCCGGGCGGCGCTGCGGGCGTGCAGGTTCTTGAGGTCGTTGTGCGAGTCCCACTCGCCGTAGTCGCTGAGGTACACCAGCGTGAACCGCACGCCGCTCTCCGCGAGCCGGCGGGCGGCCAGGAGGCGGCGGCCGTACACGGCCGTCGTGGGGTTGTCGATCCCGTACAGCGCCTGCACCGTCATCGGCTCCCGGTTCAGGTCGAGGACGCCCGGCACCGCCCGCTGCATCCGGAACGCCAGCTCGTAGGCGCGGACGCGGGCGCGGGTCTGCTCGTCGTCCGGGTGGCGGGCGGCGGCGAGGCGGTTGAACTCGCCGGCGAGGTCGAACACCTGCGCCTGCTCCTCGGCCGACACCCCCGGCCCGCGGGCGGCGAACGGCAGCGGCCGCGCCGGGTCCAGCGACAGCTCCACCCCGGCGTGGCGCGGGCCGAGGTAGTCGGCGGCGAAGTCCTTCTTCACCCGCACGTCCTTGTACTGCCCGAGGAACACGAACGACGGCAGGTCGTCGTTCAGGCTGCCGAGGCCGTGGCTGGCCCACGCCCCGATGGTCGGCTGCTGCTCGTCGAGCTGGTGCCGGCCGGTGTGCATCTGGAACTCGGCCCCGTGGTCGTTGTCGGTCGTGTACATCGACCGCACGAACGCCAGCTCGTCGGCCACGCCGGCGACGTTCGGGAACCAGTCGGCGACGTCGACGCCGAGGTTGCCGTGCCGCTTGAACCCGACCTGGAGCGGGAAGATTCTGGGGTACGGCCGGGTGCCGCCGACCACGTCGCGGGAGTGCCTGGCGAACAGCGGCGACCGGAGTGGGTCGGGGTAGGGCGTCTCGGCGAACGTCTTCCCGGCGTACCGGGTGAGCGCGGGCTTCGGATCGAAGCTCTCCATGTGGCTGACGCCGCCGGAGAGGAACACCCAGATCACCGACTTCGCCTTCGGGGCGTGGTGGGTCGGGGCGGCGCCGGCGTCGCGGCGGAGCATCGCCCCGAGCGCGAGGCCGCCGAACCCGAGCCCGGCGTCGGCGAGGAACGAGCGGCGGCGCATCGGCGGCCCTCAGCGGATGGTGACGAAGTCGGTGTGGTTGAACAACGCCAGCACGAGGTTGGCGCGGGCGCGGGCGGCCGCGTCGGCCGCCGGCAGGGCCCGCTGCCGCGCGAGGAACGCGGCCGCGGCGGCGGCCTCGTCCGCGTGCGGCGGGCGGCCCAGGACGCGCTCGAACGCGGCCCGCACGAACGCCTCGTCGGCGGGGAGCTTCGCGGCCAGCGCGCGGCTCGTCCGCAGGGCCAGCTCGCTGTTCGTCAGCGCGAGCGCCTGCTGGGGCAGGACCGACGTGGTGCGGCGGTAGCCGTCGCACGGGTTGGCGGCGTCGAACAGGTCGAGGAACTCGGTGCGGGCCTCGCCGTGGTGCGCGAGGTAGAGGCTCCGCCGCCGCGAGGTCAGCCCCTGGCCCTGCGGGATTTCCGGGCCGCCGGCCGTGAGGTCGAGCTCCCCGGCGGCCGCGAGGAGGCCGTCGCGGACGGCCTCGGCTTCGAGCCGGAGCGTGGGAAGCTTCCACAGGAAGACGTTGTCCGGGTCGGCCGCCGCGGCCGGCATCCCGGCGCCCGCGGACGACATCCGGTAGGCGCGGCTGGTCACGATCAGCCGGTGCAGGGGCTTCATCTTCCAGCCATTGTCCGCCAGCTCGGCGGCGAGCCAGTCGAGCAACTCGGGGTGGCTCGGCGGCGACCCGCTGCGGCCGAAGTTGTTGGTCGTCTCGACCAGCGGCCGACCGAAGTGCCCGGCCCAGACGTGGTTCGCCGCCACGCGGGCCGTGAGCGGGTTATCGCGGCTGGTGATCCACCGGGCGAGCGCGGCGCGGCGGCCGCTGCTCGTCTTCGCGGGGTAGACGTGGGTCAGCGGGGTGTAGCCGGTCACGGGCGCGTCGAGCGCCTTCACCGCCGCGTCGAGTTTCGCCCGCGCGTCGGCGACGCCCTTCTCGGCCGCCGCGTCCTTCCCGGCCTTGGCGGCGAGCGCGGTCTCGGCGCGCAGGAGGGCCAGCCGGGCCGCGTCCGCCGCGTGCCGCCGCTCGGCCCGGCCCGCGGCCTCGGTCGCGGCCTTCGGGTCGCCCTCTGCCCCGAGATGAACCACGTCGTCCGCCGCGACTCGGGCGACGAGCGCGGCGAGGTCCGAGCCGGCGGCGGTCCACGCGGCTTCGCCGGTGCGGAGGTCGCCCCCGGTCGCCAGCGCCGCGCCCGCGGCCGCCAGCGCGAGTTCGCGCTTCTCGCGCTCCTCCCGGCGGACGAACGCCTTCGACCCGGAATACCACGCCGCCGCGGGCAGCGCCACCGGCTCGACCTGGAACACGCCGCCGAGCGCCGCCGGCACGCCGGGCGCGACCGGGTCGCGGTCCGTCGCCACGTTCCGCTCGTCGCCGCCCGTGTAGAAGTGCGTCTTCGCCTCGGGCCGGTCCTCGGCCACCCGCACCAGCCCGGACGTGATCGGCTTGTACGCCGCCCCGTAGCTGTACTTCGGGTACACCCCCGGGTCGGCCTCGCCCGGCCAGCGGTCGTGGCGGACTTCCAGCGGCTCGAAGACGGCGCGGAAGCGGAAGTACTCCTCCTTCGTGACCGGGTCGTACTTGTGGTCGTGGCAGTGGCAGCAGTTGAGCGTGAGGCCCAAGAAAGCCTTCGCCGTGTGCTCCACGTTGTCGCGCATCCAGTTGTTGTAATTCCACCGGAAGAAGTTCCGCACCAGGAACCCGGTGGCCACGGCCTCGGCGTCGTCGCCCGGGGCCAGCTCGTCGGCGGCGAGCATCAGGCGGACCATCTCGTCGTACCCGCGGTCGGCGTTGAGCGCGCGCACGGTCCAGTCTCGCCACCGCCACACCTGGCCGTAGCTGTTCAGCACGTCCGGCACCGACCGCCGCCCGTACCAGTCCGAGTACCGCCACACGTCGAGCCAGCGCCGCCCCCAGCGCTCGCCGTACTGCGGCGACGCGAGCAGCCGGTCGACCACCCGCTCGTAGGCGTCCGGCGCCGGGTCGGCGAGGAAGGCCCGAACCTCCTCCGGGCTCGGCGGCAGCCCGACGAGGTCGAACGTGACGCGGCGGAGGAGCGTGGCGCGGTCGGCCTCGGGGAGCGGGTCGAGCCCGCGCTTCCGGCGCTCGGCCGCGAGGAAGGCGTCGACCGGGTTGCCCGGCGCGGGGACCGCGGGCCGCTTCACCGGCTGGAACGCCCAGTGCTTCGCGGGGTCCTCCTCGGGCCGCTCGCCCGCCGGCCCCTTCGCGCCTTCCGCGACCCACGTCTTGAGCGTCGTGACCTGCTCGGGCGTGAGTCGCTTCCCCTCCGGCGGCATCCGCGCGGCATCGTCCGGGTCGCAGACGCGGGCGACGAGTGGGCTGCCGGCCGGGTCGCCGGCCTTCACCGCCGGCCCGGACCGCCCGCCGGCCGTCATCAGGGCGACGGTGTCGAGCCGCAGTTTCCCCTTCTGCTTGAGCGCCCCGTGGCAGGCGTAGCACCGCTCCCGGAGGAGCGGCTTGACCTCGCGCGCGTAGTCGACCGGCGCGGCGGTGCCCCCGCGACACGCGGCGAGGCAGGCGACGGCGGCGAGGGCCCAGCGTGTCATCGGTCGCACCCGTTAGCGGCAGGCCCTCCCCACGACCTCGCGGGTGTGGGGGTCGCCCGGCCGTTTCCATTAGAATCGCCACGGGGCCGCCGCACAACGACCACCCCCGGATTCGGCCCGCCACCGGACCCACGCCCTCCACCCCGCGGCCCGGGCGGTTACGCCGTGCGCGGACGGGGCTCCCACCCCAGAACGAATGCTCTGGCGGGGTCTGGGTCGCTCCCGGCGGCTCCCCCGCCGTCGGGGTCGAACGTCGAGCCGACGGCATCCGGATGTGCTCGCCTGTGAGACGCCTTGAGCGATGGTGGCGGCGCCACCACTCCGGCACGGTCGTGGGTATCGGGCAGCCTCCCGGGGTATGGCGACTCGCCGGCGAGCGCCGCCGGGCGAAAGCCGCCGAGGCCCCCGAAGGGGCGCGAGCGCTAGCGGGAAGTCGTCCGCCGCGTGGTTGTGACTGCGTCACAGGTCAGGAGGGTATCAACGTGCGACACGTGCCGGTCTTGCGGGTCCCCGTGCTCTTCGCCCCCGCCGCCCTCCTCTTCTTCAGCTGCCGGCCGGCGGCCGAACCCGCCCTCCCCACGCCCGCGGCGCAGGAGGCACCCGAACCGAGTCGCTTCCCCCGAGAACTGGTCGCCTTCGCCCCGCAGGGCGACGGCCCGGTCTTCCAGGCCGCCGGCGCGGGGCACTGGGACGCGAACATCCGGGAGCGCGGCTGGATCCTCCGGGAGGACGGCGGCTACAAGCTCTGGTACACAGGCTACGACGGCACGCCGGACGGGCGGCGGATGCTCGGCCTCGCGACCTCCCCCGACGGGGTGACCTGGACCCGGCATCCGGGGAACCCGCTCGTCCGCGACCACTGGGTCGAGGACGTGATGGTGGTCAAGGACGGCGGCCGCTACCTGATGTTCGCCGAGGGGGAGGGCGACCGGGCCCACCTCCTCACCTCCCCCGACGGCGTTTCGTGGGAGAGGGCGGGCCGGCTCGACATCCGCCTCGCGGCCGGCGGGCCGATCCCGGACGGGCCGTACGGGACGCCGACCGCCTTCAAGGACGGCGCCCGGTGGCTCCTCTTCTACGAGCGGTCGGACAAGGGGGTGTGGCTCGCCGCCTCCGACGACCTCAACGTCTGGAGGAACGTCCGGGACGAGCCCGTCCTCGTGCCCGGGCCGGGGGCGTACGACCGGGACATGATCGCCCTGAACCAGGTGGTGCGGCACGGCGGGCGGTACTACGCCTACTACCACGGCTGCGCGACCGCCGGACCCGACGCCCGGAAGTGGTCGACGGCGGTCGCGGTGTCGGACGACCTGCTCCACTGGGAGAAATACCCGGGGAACCCGCTCCTCCCCGTCGCGGAGAACAAGTCGAGCGGGCTCCTGGTGGACACCGCGTCGGGATTCCGGTTCTACACCATGCACGCGGCCGTGTTCCTCCACCCGGCGGCCCCGCGCTGACGGCCCGGCCGCCGGAGGCTGAAAAAGGTGGCGGGCGGATGGGCGTGAGCCTCTGCGAGTCCTGTGCCCGGGTGCGTGCGGTTTTGGCCCCGCGGGGGTCGCGGTTCCTCCTCTGCCGGCTCTCCGCCGCGCACCCGACCTGCCCGAAGTACCCGCGGCAGCCGGACGTCCGGTGCCCCGGGTACGCGAACGACCCGCTGACTGTGTTCCCGGAGAAGCCGCTCGACGACCCGCCGGCCACGGGTCGGCGCCGGGGGTCGGGCGTCCGTCGGGCTCAGTCCGTCCCCCGCCCCCGGACCCACCGGGTCGGCCGGTAGGACTGGTCGCGGACGACGACCGTCTCCGGGATGAACCGGACGAGTTCGAGCCGGGCGGACCCGTCGAACACGTCGTCGAACCGCCGGTCCCAGTCCGCCTCGTCCGGGCCCATGTAGCGGCGGAAGACGGCCCGGGCCACGCCGGCGTCGAACGGCACCACCTCGGCCGTCCCGCGCATGCCGACGTGCTGGCAGAGCCCGGTCGCGGGGTCGAAGTCGACGACACCCAGGGCGCACCGCGGGTCCCGGCGGAGGTTCGCCGGGAACGATTCCCCGCCGATGACCCAGACCGCCGCCCCGTCCCAGTGGAACCAGACGGGCGAGTCCCGCGGGCCGGACTCGGACACGTGCGCGAGGTGGGCGAAGAGCGGGCGGGCGAGGAATTCCCCCAGGTCGAACAGCGGCCGGTCGCCGGCCGACACCTTCCCCTCGACGATCCGCATCTCACCCTCCCGAGTCGGCGGCGGGCCGTTCGGCCGGGAGGACGTGCCCGGCGGCCCGCTCTCGTACACCAGTATCTGCGAGAAGGGGGTGCCGGTCACCCCGTCCGCGTACCGCCGGTCCGCGAGCTCTTGTGGCGACTGGGCTTCCGACGTACCTTGCCCGCCGCGGAATAATCCCTGCCCCGCCCGAAGGAGCGGCCGCCGGCGGCCCAATACTGGTAGCCCGGCGCGGTGCTCGACGCGATCCGGTAGCCCGGCGACGTACGAGATCGCGACCCGTCGGTACGGAGCCCGGTCACGCCGTCAGCGCGGCCGGACCGGGGCGACGACCCGTGAAGGTCGGGTGCGGTCGTGGTGGAGGTGGTTCACCGCCGTCACGACGCGCTCCGGCGGGTCGAGCGTCAGCGGCTCGCCAGTGTTCGGATTCGGCTCGTAGAACGGGGCGCCGGTGCTCGCCACGGTGACGCGAATCCGGTGCCCCTTGTTGAACGCGATACTGGTCCAGCCGACGTCGAAGTTCACGGGGTACACCCGCCCCGGCTCCATCAACACTTCCTTCTCGTACCCGTCGCGGTAGCGGAGTCGGCGGACGTAGTCCATCACCAGCATCGAACGGCCGTCCGGGTACACGTCCGAGACGCGGACGAACACGTCCGCGTCCCGCGCCGTGGAGGACACGTACAGCTCGGCCCGGACCTTCCCCGTCCACTCGACCGGCTCGGCCAGCACGTCCGTGGTGAAGGTGAGGACGTTCGGCTGCTTCTCGAAGTCGCGAGCGTCCTTCCCCCCGGGGAAGGCGCGGCCGGGGATCGTCGCCGGGTTCCTCGGGTCGGCCGCGAACGCCGCCGAGGCATTCTCCGCGACCGGCGCCCGGGTCGTGAGCGTGCCGCCGGAGGTGAGGTGGTACGGCGTGTCCGTCGCCTTCACCGGCCAGTCGGGGGCGGTTCGCCACTCGTTCCCGGGGGCGCCCGACTCGCCGACGGCGCCCATCACGTAGTAGCGCACGGTCGGGTCGCGCCGCGCGCCGGTG
>DASPHQ010000280.1:0-11002 GCA_035629595.1 Urbifossiella sp.
CCAGCACGACCGGCTTGTGCTGCTCGGCGATGTACCCGGCCAGCTTCTTGTCCGGCTCGCTGATCCGCTCGGTCGCGTCGATCAGCATCATGATCACGTTCGCCCGGCGGATGCTCCGCTCGGCCCGGTGGAAGCTGTAGAACTCGATGTCGTTCGTGACCATGTGCCGCTTCTTGCGGACGCCGGCCGTGTCGATCACCACCAGGCTCTTGCCGTCCTTCTGGAAGACGACGTCGATGCTGTCCCGCGTCGTCCCCGGCACCTCCGACACGATCACCCGGTCGGCCTCCGCGAGGCTGTTGATGAACGTGCTCTTGCCCACGTTCCGCCGGCCGACGATGGCGAGCTTCAAGGTCGGGTCGGACGGCGGCAGCTCGCCCGTGTCGGGCGGAAGCACCGCCATCACGGCTTCGAGCAGGTCCTGCCGGCCGAGCTTCTGCTCGGCGCTGACGCGGATGGGGTCGCCGAAGCCGAGCCGGTTGAACTCGCCGCCGAGGGTGCCGAGCTTGTCGGTGTCGGCCTTGTTGGCGACGAACACCACCGGCTTGCCGACCGTGCGCAGCCGACGGGCCACTTCCTCATCGAGCGGAACGACGCCGTCGCGGATGTCCACGAGGTAGAGCACCACGGCGGCCTGCTCGACGGCCACGCGGATCTGGTGCTCCACGTCCTCGGTCAGGTCGTCCTTGTCCTTGATGCCCATGCCGCCGGTGTCCATCAGCTCGCAGAACCGGTCGCCGAACTCGATGACGGTCGAGACGCGGTCGCGGGTGACGCCGGCCGTGGGGTCCACGATGCTGATCCGCCGGCCGGCGAGCCAGTTGAACAGGGACGACTTGCCGACGTTCGGGCGGCCGACGACGGCGACGATCGGGAGCGGCACGGCGGACCTCAAGGCGGGGGACCAATCGGCCGCAAAAAGGCACAAAAGCCACAAAAAGGAACCCGGGCTAAGAACAAAATCGTTCTCGGGTCGGTCTTATTTTTGTGGCTTTTGTGCCTTTTTGCGGCCAACCCTGTCCCCGGATTGGGGGCGGTATCCGTTTATCATATGCTCGGGGATCAAGGAGGACGGCGTGGCGCGGTGCGACGAGGGCTATCGCTGCGAGGTCTGCGGCCGCGACGTCGAGGCCGTGACCGACTCCGACCTGTACCTGCGGTTCGTCCTCGGCGAGGTGCCGCTGGACGTGCTCCACACGCAGCCGGAACGGCACCTCCGCTGCAACCCGGCGCTGGCGCAGTTCATCGCCGACCCCGGGTTCGCGCCGGTCGCCTGCCCGGGGCCGTTCGACAAGGCCGCGCTCGACCCGGCGTATGTTGACGACGAGGAGCGCCGCGTCACCCGCGGGTGGCGGCGCCTCCAGGCCATCCCGACGCTCGGGCTGGCGATCCCCGAGTACCCGCTCGCCGTGACCCCGGAGGACGACCCGTGACGAAGTTCGCTGCGGCCGCGCTCGCGGCCCTCGTGGTGGTGGTGACCGGCTCGGCCCAGGACGTGGAGTCCGGCCCGAAGGCCGGCGAGAAGGTGACGGCCCTGAAGGCCTTCGGCCTGGTCGGCGCCGTCGAGGGGAAGGAGGCCGACTTCGCGGCCGAGCGGAAGGACCAGCCGACGGTGTACGTGTTCGTGCAGTCCGAGAACTTCGGCCGGCCGATGGCGCGGTTCATCAAGGTGCTCGACGAGAAGGTGAAGACGGCGAACGAGAAGGCCGGCGTCGTGGCGGTGTGGATCGGCGACAAGGAGGCGTTCGCCAAGAACAAGGACTACCTGCCGCGGGTGCAGGGGTCGCTGAAGCTGGAGAACACGGCCGTGGCCGCGCACGAGGGCGAGAAGTCCGGCCCGAACGGCTGGGGCATCAACGCCGACGCCCACGTCACCGTCGTGGTCGCGGACAAGGGGAAGGTGTCGAAGTCGATCGCGTTCGTGTCGGTGAACGAGACGGACGTGCGGCGGGTGCTGGCGGAGGTGAAGGGGGAGAAGAAGTAGCTCCACTCGCTCCGCCGGTATTCTCGGCGGCTCGGGTATTGAGCCCGGAGGGCGACGGCGTGTAGCCCCGGGTGGAACCCGGGGCGGCGTTGGCGAGGAACTGGGGGCGTGGCCCCTCGAACTTCGCCGGAGGCCGCCCCGGGTTCCACCCGGGGCTACACGCCGTCGCCCTCCGGGCTCAATACCTGGGAAGTTTTCGACATCTCAACGCCCCTCGCTCCGCCCCGGGGGCGCGGGATACGATAGCCATCACCCCCCGGAGCCCGACACATGGTCCGCCCCGCCGCGCTGCTCGCCCTCCTCGCCGCCGTCGCGGCGCCGTCCGCGGCGCAGGAGCCGCCGGCGGCGGCGACGCTCCGCTGGTACGGGCAGTCGTTCTTCCAGATCGAGACCGCCGGCAAGCAACTCGTCGTGATCGACCCGCACGCCATCCCCGCGTTCGGCACGCCGCGGGTGAACGCCGACGTCTGCCTCGTCAGCCACCCGCACAACGACCACGCCCAGCCGGAAGTCCTCGGCGAGAAGGGGCGCATCTTCCTCGGCGTCACCTCGAGCCCGGACGGCAAGAAGACCGACTGGGCGCGGGTGGACGAGAAGGTGAAGGGGACGCGCGTCCGCACCGTGGCGACGTACCACGACACCACCATGGGCCTGACGCGCGGCAAGAACGCGATCTGGGTGGTGGAGGCCGACGGGCTGGTGTTCTGCCACCTCGGCGACCTCGGCCACGAGCTGTCGCCGGACCTGGTGAAGGCGGTCGGCCCGGTGGACGTGCTGATGATCCCGGTCGGCGGCATCTTCACCATCAACGGCGAGCAGGCGAAGCGCGTCGTGGATCAATTGCGGCCGAAGCGGTTCGTGGTGCCGATGCACTACGGCGTGCCGGGGTTCGACGACCTGGCGGGGCCGGAGGAGTTCCTCGGCGAGTTCAAGGCGGTCCGCCGCATGACGGACACGAACGAACTGGTCATCCCCGTGGACGCGAAGGCGCCCGAGGCGCCCGACGTGGTGCTGCTGGGGTGGAAGAAGGCGGAGGCGGGGCCCAAAAAGAAGTGACACCGCTTGCGGCGTTGCAGGGCGTACCCTGCAACGCCGCAAGCGGCCGGAACCGAGTCGTTACTTGTGCTTGCGGGTGGTGGACGCGTTGCCGCGCACCTCCACGTTCCCTTCCTCCTCCACCCGCAGTTCCTCGTGGCGGACCGTCCCGCCCACGGTCTTGGTGTCGGCCACCTTCCGCTTGCCGACCGACACCTCCTCCTTCACCTTCGTCTTCTTGTGCACCTCGACCTCCTCCTCGGAGACCGGGATGCGGATCTCCTCGGCCCGCATGTCGCCGGCGGCCGCCTTCCCGTGCACCGGCCGCCGCTGGATCACCACCTCCTCGCGCTCCACCGGGACGGTGATCTGCCGCTGCTCGGTGACGACTTCCTTGCGCACCTCGACCTCGCCCTTCTTCACCGGCCGCTTGCTCACCTCCAGCTCCTCCTCCTTCAGCTCCATCGTCCGCCCGGCGGCGGTGCCGGTCGCCGCGGCCGCGGTGCTGCGGTTGTAGCCGCGGTTGCGGTGGAGGATGTCCCACGCCTCGCTCGACCGGGCCGCGGCGTTCACGGTGACGAGGTACCGGCCGGCCTTCACCTCGCCCTCGTAGTACCCGGCGTCGTCCTCGGGGATGCCCCAGCCGATGAGCGCCCCGGCCAGCCCGCCGGCCGCCGCCCCGGCCCCGGCGCTGATGAGCGCCGCCGCCAGCGGGCCGACCGCCAGGATCGGGCCGATCACCGGGATGACGCCGAACGTCACCGCCAGCGAGCCGAGGGCCAGCGCCCCCGCCCCGGCCGCGGCCCCGATCACCGCCCCCTCGCCCGCGTTCGTGTCGCCGGTCTCGTGCGTCACCTTCCCGTCGGCGTTGCGGCCCACGAGCCCGATGTCGGCGTCGGCGAACCCGGCGGCCCGGAGGTCGCGGACCGCGGCCTCGGCCTCGGTGCGGGTGGCGAAGACCCCGACCACGGTCCCCGCCCCGGTCTTCTTGTTGCGCGTCGGCATGAGAGTGTCCCCGAATGTGACCAGAAACCGTCCCGCCGCTCGGGCCAGGCAGCGGGTTCCGGCCGCACATTCCGCAGAACCGATGCCAACGGTGTCGGGGACTGCGGAGGGGGTAAGAATTGGTCAGAACTGCAACTTGTACTTCTCGCCGAGCTGCCGGCGGGTGTCGGACACCATCGTGTCGATCTGCGCCCACGTCGTGAGCCGCGTCTTCTCGTCGCGGGCCACCACCTGCGCGATCTCGCCGCGCACCTGCGGGATGTTCGTGCTGTACGACGTGGACCGCCCGCCCCACCAGCCCCACCCGCCGCCGCTCGTCGAGTACGTGTAGTACGACGACGCGTCCAGCGCCTTGGTGTCGATCGGCACCCCGCGGAGGCTCAGGCCCAGCGCCTTCAGCCGCCGGCCGGCGTCGTCCGCCACCTTCAGCGCCAGCGGGTCCACGCCGGTCCGGTTCAGGTGGTACAGCTGGTCGGCCGCCTTGTCGTGCCACGTCGCCATCTTGTTGTAGTCCTTGCTCTCCTTCTGCTTCCGCAGGTCCGACAGGATCGTGTTCGTCGCCGCGAAGTACCGCTGCGTCGCCCCCGGCGACAGCTCGCCCGGCTTGATCCCGCCGTCGTCCTCCGACGCCGTGCCGGGGAACGCGAACAGCGACAGGACGCGCCGCAGGTCGGCCGGCGCCAGCGGCCCGGACAGCGACATCGCCTTCTGCTCGAACTTCGCCTCCCAGCTGCTCAGCCCGGGGACGGCGACGCCGAACTGGTCGAGCAGCTCCAGGAACAGCGGCTTCAGCACCGGCTGGTGGACGAGGAACGGCGCGGCGAAGTCGATCCGCACGGTGCCGGTGATGGCCTCGCCGACGGCGGCGGTGAACGTGAGCCCCTTCGCGGAGCCGATGAGCCCGGCGAGGCTGCCGACGCCCTCGGGGGTCAGCTTCGCGTTCACGACGGTCGGGCTGGCGGCGAGGCCGACGCGGAGGAGCGCCGGGTCCTGCGACTCGGCCAGGTCCACGGCGACGGTGACGGCCTTCCCCCCGGCGCCGGCCGCGGCGGCGGTGAGGTACGGCGACAGCTTCGCCTCCTTCTGCGCCCCGGCGGCGTGGCGCGACCAGCGGGCGGCGGCCTGCCGGTCGGCGGGGTAGAGGGCGACCGTCGCGGGGGTGGACAGCGTGGTGAAGTACACGTCGCGCGGCGACAGGGCGAACGGCCGGCCGGCGATCTCGGTGGGGGTGCCGCCGTTGCGCTCGGCGAGCTCCCGCACCGGCAGCTGCTGCGGCACGCCGACCACGCCGACCTGGTGGTCGCGGGTCATGGAGTTGAGGTTCACGTTCGCGCCGATCACGACCGCCGACGAGTACGGGGCGACGAACCCGACGCCGGACTGGTAGCGATCCTTGTACCCCTCGGCCCACTTCTCCTTCTTCCCGATCGGGCTGTCGTAGGCGGCCTTCACGTCCACGAGGACGAGGACGTTGGCGTCGGGCGGGATGTACGGGAGGTAGCGGTCGAATGTGTTCGCGGCGGCCGGCGGCTGGGCGGCGGCGGCCGCGGCGACGGCCAGCGCGAGCGCGGCCGGGGCGAGTCGGGTCATGGGGCGGGGCTCCGGGTGGGTGGATAGGAGCGATTCTATCCACCGCCCGGCGGGTCAGCCCGCACGGCCGAACTGGGCGAACGCCGCGAGGCCGATGCCGACGACCGTCAGGAACAGGCACACCATGACGACGCCGCGGAGGAGGCCGTACATGTTGCGGAGGCTCTCCAGGGCGTTCATCAGGTGCCACACGTCCTCGTTCTTCGTCTCGGTGATGCGGCGGAACGAGTGGGCCGCGGAGCCGGTCCAGAAGCCGACCACGAGCACGAACAGCGTCGCGGCGCCGAGCCCGGCGGCCGGCCCCCAGTTGGTGCCTTCGACCTTGATGGCCTGGTACGCGGCGAGGCCGGCGAACACCAGCAGCGCCGCGCCGAGCAGCTGCACCAGCGTGGCGGTGGTGCGCATGCCGTCCGACAGGGCGCCGATGGTGCGGTTCTGCTCGTCGTTGAACTCGTACTGGTTCGAGCGGAACTCGGGGAGCGGGTTGGGGCTCACGGGTCGGTCCTCGGGGAGTGTACGGTGGTGTTCGCCGGCCGGGGGGCGGGATTGCGAATCCCGGGTTATCCTATCGTGACGGGGAGAGCCGTGGTCTTGAGCCCGGAGGGCGACGGCGTGTAGCCCGGGGTGCAACCCCGGGCGGCCTGCTGCGGAGTTCGCGCCGCATCGCCCCACGAACCACGCCGTCGCCCGCCCGGGGTTCCACCCCGGGCTACACGCCGTCGCCCTCCGGGCTCAGAACCCGCTACGCCTCCCGACAACCCCGGTGCCTCCGATGCGTGCCCTCACCGTCCTCGCGCTCGCCCCGCTCCTCGTCGCGCAGCCGGCCGCCGACCCGGCCTGGGTCGCGCCGATGCGCGACGTCCACGCCAAGTTCACCGGCACCCCCGGCACCCTGGCGTTGTTCGGTGACTCCATCACCTACTCGGTCGCGTTCTGGGCGCCGCTCGAAGGGGCGAAGCTGACCGGCGACGACGCCGCGGCGCTGGCGACGGTGCGCGGCCACATGAAGGCCGACTGCTGGCGCAAGTGGCGCGGCGACGACTACGGCAACAAGGGCCGCATGACGATCCGCTGGGCCGACGAGAACGTTGACGGCTGGCTGAAGAAGCTGAACCCCGAGGCCGTGGTGCTCCTGTTCGGCACGAACGACTTGGGGCAGCTCGACGCGAAGGAGTACGAGGCGAAGACGCGCTCCGTCGTGGAGCGCTGTTTGAAGAACGGCACCGTGGTGCTGATGACGACACTGCCGCCGCGGAGCGGGATGCTGGAGAAGTCGCGGGTGTTCGCCGACGTGCAGCGGCGCGTCGCGGCCGTGTACGGCCTGCCGGTCGTCGACTACCAGGCCGACATCCTCCGCCGCCGGCCGACGGACTGGGACGGCAGCCTGCCGCAGTTAAAGGCCGACGCCGCCGACGTGTACCAGGTGCCGACGCTGATCGCGGCGGACGGCGTCCACCCGAGCAACCCGGGGAAGCACGCCGACTACACCGAGGCGGCGCTGGACCGCAACGGCTTCCAGCTGCGGAACGTGCTGACACTCCGCGCCTACGCCGACGTGGTGCGGCGGGTGCTGGCGCGGAAGTGAGGGGCCTCTGTGTTCCGCCGCTAGCGGCGTTGCAACGCCGCTAGCGGCGGAGGAAGATTCCCCATTCCCCGCGCCCCGCGCGCCTGTAAAATCGAACCCGCGCCTCACGGCCCCGGAGGGTTCTCGTGTTCGACCTGGGTGCGGTTCAGGCCGCCGTCCGCGACGCCGGCCTCGACGGCTGGCTCCTCTACGACTTCCGCGGCTCCAACGTCCTCGCCCAGCGCGTCTGCGACCTGGAGGCGAAGAAGCTGTCCCGCCGCTGGTTCTACTACGTCCCCGCCGAGGGGCTGCCGCTCAAGCTCGTCCACGCCATCGAGCCCGCCGCGCTCGACCACCTCCCCGGCACCACCAAGACCGTCTACCGCCGCTGGCAGGATTTGGAGACGGGCGTCGGCGAGCTGGTGATCGGCGCGAAGCGGGTGGCGATGGAGTACTCGCCGCGGAACGCCAACCCGTACATCGGCCGGGCCGACGCCGGGACCGTCGAGCTGGTGAAGTCGTACCACGTCGAGGTGGTGGGGAGCGGCGACCTGATCCAGCAGTTCGAGGCGACGTGGGACGCCGACCAGGAGAAGAGCCACTTCGAGGCCGCCGGCCACTGCCGCGACGCCTACGACGTGGCGTTCGACTTCATCGCGTCGGAAATCCGCGCCAAGGGGAGCGTGACCGAGGCGGCGGTGCAGGCGCGCATCATGGCGCACTTCGCCGACCGCGGCATGGTGACGTACAGCCCGCCGATCGTCGGCGTCGGCCCGCACAGCGGCGACCCGCACTACGAGACGACGGCCGCGTCGAACGCCGCGGTGGTGCCCGGCAGCTGGGTGCTGATCGACCTGTGGGCGAAGATGAACCGCCCGCGCGCCGTCTACGCCGACTACACCCGCGTCGCCTACGTCGGCGCCGACGTGCCCGAGCAGTACGTGAACGTGTTCAACATCGTGGCCGCGGGGCGCGACGCGGGGATTGCGAAGGTGAAGGCGGCGTTCGCGGCCGGCGAGCCGCTGCTGGGGTGGGAGGTGGACGCGGCGACGCGGGAGGTGATCGAGAAGGCCGGCTACGGCGACCAGTTCACGCACCGGACGGGGCACAACATCGGCCAGGAAGTCCACGGCAACGGGGCGCACATCGACGGCCTCGAAACCCGCGATGACCGGCGGATCATCCCGCGGACGTGCTTCAGCATCGAGCCGGGGATTTACCTGCCGGAGTTCGGCGTGCGCAGTGAAGTCGACGTGTACGTGGACGCCGCCGGGACGGTCCACGTCACCGGCGGCGAGCCGCAGACGGCGGTTCACACCATCATCGTGTAGCGAGCGCCGGGGCGAAGCCCGGGGACGGCCGTCCCCGGGCTTTCTTGCGCCCCCCCCCCGCGCCTGCCACACCGCGTCGCCCACGAACACCGCCACCGCCGCCCACACGCACGCGAACGCCGCGATCCGGTCCGGCGTCAGCGCCTCGCCCAGCACCGTCACCGCCAGCAGCACCTGCACCGTCGGCGACACGAACTGGATGAAGCTCACCGCCAAGAGCGGCAGCCGGCGGATCGACAGCGTGAACGCCAGCAGCGGCACCACCGTCACGACGCCGCTCACGGCCAGCAGCGCGTTCGTGCTGCCGACGCCCGCGAAGTGGTTCTCGCCCACGGCCGACAGGTAGATCAGGTAGCCGAGCGACGGCGGCAGCATCAGCAGCGACTCGACCGTCAGCCCGGTCGTGCTCTCGACCGCGACCCGCTTGCGGATCAGGCCGTACACGCCGAACGAGATCGGCAGCAGCACCGCCAGCCAGGTAAAGGTTCCCGACGCGGCGAACGGGATCGCCACGCCGACGGCGACGAGCGCGAGCGCGGGATAGTGCAGCGGTCGCAGCCGTTCGCCGAGGACGGTGGTGGCGAGGGCGGCGTTCACCAGCGGCATCATGTAGTAGCCGAGACTCGCCTCCGCGACGCGGCCGGTGACGCTGGCATAGATGTACAGCAGCCAGTTGACCGCGAGGAACAGCGACGACGCGAGCAGCGTGAGGACGAGCTTGCGGTCGCGGAGGACGCGCCACAAGTCGGCGAAGCCGCCCATGCAGGCGGTGAGCAGGAGCAGGACGGGGAGCGACCAGGCGATGCGGTGGGCGAGGATTTCGAGGGCGGGAACGCCGGCGTGCTTGAGGGCGGCGAAGTAGAGCGGGACGAGCCCCCACAGCGTGTACGCCAGCAGGCCGTACCCCAGCCCGGCCCGGAATCTCGCCCCGTTCGCATCGTCCACGGAATCCCCTCGCTCGTCCGCCCGCCGCCAGAAGAGAGTTGTACCGCCCCGGCGGGCGGACCTTTCCGGACGGCCCCGGTCGCGGACGGGTTCACGCGATTTGTTCGGGGGAGGCCACGCCATGAAGCTGATCGTTCTCACCGGCGCCACCCGCGGCCTCGGCCGCGCCCTGGTGCCGCGGTTCGCCGCCGCGGGGCACACCGTCGTCGGCTGCGGCCGCGGCGCCGCGCACGTCGCCGAGCTGGCCGCCGCGTTCCCCGCGCCGCACCGCTTCGACCGGCTCGACGTGACCGACGGCGCCGCCGTCGCCGCCTGGGCCGCGGACGTGTTGAAGTCGCACGGCCCGCCGGATTTGCTCGTCAACAACGCCGCGGTGATGGCGGCGCCGGCCCCGCTGTGGGAGGTGCCCGCGGCCGCGTTCGACGCCGTCATCGACGTGAACGTAAAGGGCGTGGCGAACGTGCTGCGCGGGTTCGTGCCGGCGATGGTGGCGCGCGGCCGCGGCGTGGTCGTGAACCTGTCGAGCGGGTGGGGGCGGAGCGTGTCGCCGGAGGTGGCGGCGTACTGCGCGAGCAAGTACGCGGTCGAGGGGCTGACGCTGGCGCTGGCGCAGGAGCTGCCGCGCGGCATGGCGGCGGTGCCGCTGAACCCCGGCGTCATCGACACCGACATGCTGCGGCAGGCGTGGGCCGAGGGGGCGTCGGCGTACCCGAAGGCGGACCAGTGGGCCGAGCGTGCGGCGCCGTTCCTACTGGCGCTCGGGCCGAAGGACAACGGCCGGTCGCTGAGCGTGGGGTAAGAGCCGCAAAGCCGGGAACGAACCCGAAACGACGACGCCCCGGCCGAACCTGACGGTCGGCCGGGGCGATTCGCGGTTCGGTGACGACGCGGCCTACTTGCCCTCTTCCTCCTTCTCCTCCTCCAGCGCGTCGGCCGCCGCGACGGCGTCGATCACGTCCTTGGCCTCCTGAGGCCCGCCGGCGAGGCGGGCCAGCCGCCGGACGGCGGCGACGAGGGCGTGGTGGACGTCGTAGGAAGCCGCGGCCTGACTGAGCTTCTCGGGACTGTACTTTCGCGCCACGGGGGCCTCGGGGTCTGCGGGAAGGGGGGGCAAAGTTTTTATACGAGGGCGGCAACGGGGCAGCGCGGGAGGTGGGTGTCGCACCCACGGCTCCGGGGGATTAGCCCGGCGAGGGATTGTCGTCCGAAGGGCTCACCGCGTCCGAGGGGCCGGCGGCCCGTCCGGGCTGGTCACCGTCGCGGGCGGCCCCGCGGTGTCGAACCGGTTGAGCCCGTAGTAGCTCCACTTCTGCACGACCACGGTGGTCGCCACCGCCCCCGGGGGCGGGGCCGGGGCCACCTGCCAGGGGAGGAGGAGACCCCGGTACCGGAACACGGACGCCCCGTCCGGGCCGAGGTAATCCCACGACTCCCACCGGCAGGCGCCGCCCAGGATGAGCAAGAACGGCACCACGAGGCCGACGAGAAACGTGCGATTACTCACGGGGGTCTCGTACCCGAAAGGATCGGCGGAGCGCCCGACGTCCG
>DASPHQ010000281.1:0-5399 GCA_035629595.1 Urbifossiella sp.
CCGGGGTTCGTCCGCGAGCCTATCGCCCACCAGTTCCTCGGCCACCTGCCGAAAGCCCGGCCCGAGGCGCTCGCCGCCGACCTGGCGCTCGAACACGGCCGCTTCCGCTTCGAGGAGCTGGCCTGCGTCCGCTGCCACAAGGCCGCCCCGAACGACCTCATGGCGAAGGGCCTCGTCGACCGCGCGGCCCCGGACCTGAGCGCCGTCGGCAAGCGCGCCCACGCCGGCTGGATCGACGCCTGGCTCGCCGACCCCGCCAAGCACCGGCCGAACACCGCCATGCCGAAGATGTTCCCCGACACGCCCGAGGGCGAGGTCGAGCGGCACGCGGTGGTTCGCTACCTCGTGTCGCTGGCCGGCAAGGGGCCGACCGTGGCGAAGGTGAACCCGCTCGACGGCGGCTACAAGTCGAGCATGGAGAAGGGGCGCGTCCTGTTCCACGTCACCGGCTGCGCCACCTGCCACCCGCCCACGGTGCAGAAGAAGGAAGCCCGCAACGACGAGGAGGAGAAGGAGCCGCTGCAGCCCGCGGACTACGTGTACGGCCTCGGCACGAGCGGCCCGGCGGGCCGGTACGCACTCGGGGCACTCGGCAGCAAGTTCACCCCGGACACGCTGTCCGCGTACTTGCAGAACCCCGTCGCTGTCAACCCGTCCGGCCGGATGCCGCACATGAGCCTCAACGGCCAGGAGGCCCAGGACATCGCCCGCTACCTGTGCCGCGTCGTGGACGACGACGTGTCGCCCGGGATGCCCGCGCCGCCCGACGGCGTGGAGAAGACCGACGGCGAGTGGCTCGAACTGGGGAAGGAGATCATCGTCACCCGCGGGTGCGTGAACTGTCACAGCGTGCAGAGCGGCGGGAAGGCGGTCGAGCCCGCGGCGGCATTCCCGACGCTGGCGAAGGTGAAGGCCGCCGGCCCCGGCAAGGGCTGCCTCTCGACCGCGGCCGCACCCGGCACCCCCGTCTACAAGCTCGAACCGACCGAGGCCCGCGACCTCGGCGCCTTCCTGAAGGACGGCCTCGTCGGCGCCGGGTCGCCGGCCCCGACCCACGCGGCGCGGGTGAGTCTGCGGCGGTTCAACTGCCTCAACTGCCACAGCCGCGACGGCGAAGGCGGCATCCCCGTCGAAATCGCGGACCTGATCCGCTCGATGGAGAAGGCCGAGAACGCCGACGACGTGCGGCCGCCGGTCCTCACCGGCGTCGGCCACAAGGCCCGCACGTCGTGGCTGCGCGGCGTGATGTTGCAGGGGCAGCGCGTCCGGCCGTGGATGCAGCTGCGGATGCCGCAGTACGGCGACGCCAACGTCGGCAAGCTGCCCGACACGCTCCCCCTCCTCGAAGGCACCGTCCCGTCCGACGCCGTGGACAGCGTCACACTCACTGCGGAGAAGATCGCCGCCGGGCGGCAGATCGTCGGCAAGGCCGGGTTCGGCTGCATCTCGTGCCACGACATCGCCGGCATCCCGAACACCGGCACCCGCGGCCCCGACCTCGCCACGATCAACCAGCGGGTGCGCTACGACTGGTACGAGCGCTGGCTCCACCAGCCGCTGCGGATGTCGCCCGGCACCAAGATGCCCCAGGTGTTCACCGACGGGAAGTCGCTCCTCACGGCCGTCCACGGCGGCAACCCGAAGCTGCAGGCCGAGGCGGTGTGGGCGTACCTGTCGCTCGGGCAGGGGCTGCCGCTGCCGGACGGCATGGAGCCGCCGAAGGGACTCCTCGTCGCCGTGAAGGACCGGCCCGAGATCGTCCGCACGTTCCTGCCGGACGCCGGCCTGAAGACCATCACCGTCGGCTACCCCGAGGGCGTGTCGGTGGCGTTCGGGGCCGACCAGATGCGGCTGGCGTTCGCGTGGGCCGGCAACTACCTCGACGCCTCGCCGGTGTGGAACGGCCGCGGCGGCAACCCGGCCAAACTGCTCGGGCCAAAGTTCTGGACGAGCCCCGCCGGCCACCCGTGGGGGCTGACCGCCAACCCGCACGTCCCGCCCGACTTCGCCGCCCGCGCCAACCACCCCGCGTTCGGCGCCGCCTACCCCGCCGAACCCGCCCGCCTCTACGACGGCCCCGTGGCCGTGCGGTTCGACGGGTTCAGCCTCGACAAGGGCGGCCGACCGACGTTCCGCTACGCCCTCGCCGAGGGGCCGAAGGGCGTCGAGTTGAAGGTCGCCGAGACGCCGGTGCCGCTCAAGAGCGGCATCGCCGCCGGGCTGGCGCGGCGGTTCGCGGTCGAGCGGCCGGGCGGGTTCCAGCCGTGGTTCCTGGCCGGCGTCGCCGTCCGCGACCCGCGCGCCGTCGGGGCCGACGGGGCGCCCGTGCCGCTGGACTTGAAGGGCGCGGAGGTGAAGTTGCCGGGCGGGACGCGGCTGGTGCTCCCCGCCGACGGTGACCGGGCCGTGGTGCTGAACGTGGCCGACGCCCCCGCCGGACTGGAGTGGCGGCTGGTGCCGCGCACCGGCGGCGGGTGGAACGCGATCCTGCGGTTGCCCGCCGACGCCGGGCCGCTGGCCTTCACGCTGAACGTGTGGGGGCTCCCCCGCGACGACGACGCGCTGCTGCGGGCGCTGCCGCGCTGACGACGGACCGGCGGCGTTCACCTCCGAGCCGGCCCCGTCAGGGGCCGGAGCCGTCCGCGCACTCCGACCCCTGACGGGGCCGGCTCCGAGGCACGCATTCCGCGCGGCCCGCGCCCGCAGGCGGGCCATCCACACCTTCGCCAGCATCTCCGCGGCCCGCAGGACGTACCCGGTGTCGTCCGCCGTCAGCACGCGCCGCAGGGCGCGGACGGCGCCGAGGAACGCGCCCGTGACCGCCGGCGCGACCGCGGGGTCGGCGGGGTCACCGGCGCGGAGCGCGTCAGCGAGGGCGTCGAAATCCGGGCGCGCGGTAGTCATGGGGGCACCCAGGGGATGGAGAGGGAGGGCGGAACGTGAGAGAGTTCGCATACGGACTCTGCGGGACGCTGATCGGTGGCGGGGCCGGATTCGCCCTATCCCTCTTGGACGCCTTTTCAGAAATCGCTGTGTGGGTCATTGCGGCGTGCAGCTTCACGTGCATTGGCGCGATGCTCGGCACGCTGGGCGGCTTGCTGACTGCGAGACTTCTCGGCAAACAGGATCGACAGCTGCCGAAGTGACTTCCCGATGCAGCCGTCAATCGCTGCAAAGCCCGGCGAAGTGGACAATTGTCCAATAACCTCCGGTTCGGGGGTTGTCAAGAAATCGGGACCGAATTCTGGTGCGGGTGGTACGCGCGGCGGCGCGAAGCCGCAAGCGGCAACGTTTCCTTAGACCCCCCGGTCGCCGTACCCGTCGGGGTGGGTGCGGTGCCAGTTCCACGCCGTCTCCACGATCGATCGCAGCTCCGCGTACCGCGGCGCCCAGCCCAGCTCGCGCCGGACGAGCGCTGCGTCCGCCACCAGCTCGGCCGGGTCGCCGGGCCGGCGCGGCGCCTCCGCCACCGGCACCGTCAACCCCGTCACGTCCTCCACCGTGCGGATCACCTCGCGGACGCTGTACCCGCGGCCGGTGCCGACGTTGTACCGCAGCGCCGATCCCGGCCGGATCGCCGCCAGTGCCAGCGCGTGCGCCTCGGCCAGATCATCGACGTGGATGTAGTCGCGGACGCAGGTGCCGTCGGGCGTGGGGTAGTCGGTGCCGAACACCCGCACCGCCGGCCGCCGGCCGGTCGCGGCGGCGATGACCAGCGGGATGAGGTGCGTTTCCGGGTCGTGGTCCTCGCCGAGGGTGCCGTCGGGGGCGGCGCCGGCGGCGTTGAAGTAGCGCAGGGCGCAGAACCCGAACGGGTACGCGCCGGCGTAGTCGGCCAGGGCGCGCTCGAACGCCAGCTTCGTGTTCCCGTAGGGGTTGATCGGCAGTTGCTTCTCGGCCTCCGTGATCGGCACCCGCTCCGGCGTGCCGTAGGTGGCGCAGGTGCTGGAGAACACGAACGTCCCGACCCCGTGGCGGCGGCAGGCGTCGAGCAGGGCGAGGGAGCCGACGAGGTTGTTGGCGTAATACTTCGCCGGGTCGGTGACCGACTCGCCGACGTAGGCGAACGCCGCGAAGTGGACGACCGCCTCCGGCCGCTCGTCCGCGAACAGCCAATCCAGCGCCGGCGCGTCGGTGATGTCGCCGACGACGAGGCGGTCGGCGGGGACGGCGGCGCGGTGGCCGTGGACGAGGCTGTCGAGGACGGTCACGTCGTGGCCGTCGGCCAGGAGGCGGCGGACGGTGTGGCTGCCGATGTACCCGGCGCCGCCGGTGACCAGGATGCGGGGCATGGGGGGTGTTATGGGTTGTGGGCTCGGGGCTTCGCCGCTTGCGGCGTTGCAACGGCGCCGCTGCAACGCCGCGAGCGGCGGAGCGAAACTGCTCTAGCACTTCCCGCCGGGTTTGCCTATTCCCCCCGGTCGATCGTCGTCCGACCCCCGGGGGTTCCCGCATGACACGCCGGCTCCTCGCCCTCCTCGCCCTGTTCGCCCTCGCCCCCGCGGCCGCCGCCCAGGCGCCCGTCGCGTTCAACGACGCCGCGGTCCGCGCCGTCCAGTTCGTCGACAAGGACGAGGGCTGGGCGGTCGGCGACGACGGCGTGGTGTGGCACTCGATCGACGGCGGCGCCAACTGGGAGCGGCAGAAGACCGGCACCCGCGCCAGCCTCCGCGGCGTCCACTTCCTGACGCCCTACGCCGGCTGGGCCGTCGGCCGGGTCGACGCCCCCGGCGGCGTCTCCGCCGGCGTCATGCTCAAGACCGCCGACGGCGGCCTGTCGTGGGAGGAAGTCGGCGTCAACGTCCTCCCCGGCCTCCACGTCGTCCGCTTCCTCGACGAGAAGAACGGCTTCGTCGCCGGCGACGGCTCGGACGCCTTCCCCACCGGCCTGTTCCAGACCGCCGACGGCGGCAAGACGTGGCGCCCCGTCAGCGGCGCCCGCTCCCCCGGCTGGCGCGCCGCCGACTTCGACTCGCAGGGCACCGCCGTCGTGGCCGGGGCGTGGTCGCGGCTGGCGCTCGTGCGCGGCGGGGCGCTCGCCGACACCGATCTCGACCCGCTCGGCGGCCGGGCCATTTACGCGGTCAAGAGCACTCCGTTCCGCTGGGTCGCGGCCGGCGACGGCGGCTTGGTTCTCACCAGCGACGACGGCCGCCGCTGGGGGGCGGTCAACCTCGGCGTCCCGCCGGCGGTCGCCGCGGCGTGCGACTTCCGCGCCGTCGCCGCGAGCGGCACCCACGTCTGGGTCGCCGGCCGGCCGGGCACCGTCGTCTTCCACTCGGCCGACGGCGGCAAGACGTGGGAGACGCAGAAGACGAACCTGACCGCGCCCGTGCTCGGCCTCCACTTCCTCGACGCGAACAGCGGCTGGGCGGTCGGCGAGCTCGGCACCATCGCCC